>JBEKRJ010000733.1:0-3189 GCA_049518835.1 Solirubrobacteraceae bacterium | reverse complement strand
GGAGACTCCAGCTGTGCCCAGGTCGTGGGGCAGACCTTGACGATGCTCAGGTTGCAGCCGAACGACACGTAGCCACCGTAATCGTTGTACCAAGCGCCGCCCGGGTCCTTCTGCGAGGCCGGGATCTCGTTCCAGGTCTGGACCTCATACGGGGCGAACAAGCTCGTGCCGGCGTCCGCGAAAGCCTGGCCGACGTCGACCACATCCGGCGCCGAGCTGCGACCGATCGATGACTTGATCGCCTCGATCTCCTGGGCGCTCGAGTCGCTTGGGTCTTCGCTGTTGACGTGGATGCCGTAGAGGTGCTCGAAGGTCGAGATCTCGGTTCCGTAGTTGGCCCAGTTGTTCGGCAGCGCGATCACGTTCAGCGTCCCTTCAGCCTTTGCGGCCTTGACCAGGGCGGTCATGCCCCCGCCGGCGGCGGCGGACTGGGCCGTGGAGAAGCTGGCCGTCTTTGCCGAGGACGACGCCGACGAGCTTGTCGACGACGAGCTCGACGATGACGAGCTGCCGCACGCGGCCACGACCAGCGTGGCCCCAACCGCGCCGGCCGCGAGCAGCAGGCGGCTCGGGTGCGCAGCGCGCAAAACACGCACATATTCCTTCAGAGCGGGTACCAAACGCTCCTCCTTGTGGTTTGGCACGGCGCCAGAGAGCACGCCGCGTAGACAGAATCTGAGCACGACGGTCCAGCGCCCGATCGTTGCGCCGCCACAACGTATTGACTCGCGTGCCGGCAGTTGTTAACGAGAAGTGAACGAACCGCTTCACAATCAGGCGTCAATCAACCGGGGACAATCGAGCCAATGACCGACCGGGTGGGGCATCTCCCCGCCGTCGTGGCTCATCGCGGCGCGTGGGGCGCGGGCATACGCGAGAACTCGCTGGCCGCCTTTGAACGAGCGATCGACCTCGGGGCTGACATGATCGAGTTCGACGTCAGACGGACCCGCGACGGCCAGCTGATCATCTTCCATGACGCGGAGATCGCCGGGAGACTTGTCGCTGGGCTAACGCGATCCGACCTGGCCGCTGAGACCGGGGCGTTGCCGCCGCTGCTCGACGAGGTGCTGGAGCTCGCGGCAGGGAGGATCGCGCTCGCTGTCGAACTCAAGGAGGACGTCGTCGACCAAGTTGCGGCACCGCTCGCCGGCTTCCCGAGTGGCGGCGGCCAACTGATCGTGATCTCATTCATCGACCGGGTCCTCGCGCAACTGACCGAGTTGACGCCGCAGCTGCGCCGTGGGCTCCTGCTCGAGCACTCCGCGCAGCGCGCCATCCAGCGCGCCAGGGCATGCGGAGCGACGGTCGTCCTGCCAAAAATGAGGCTCACGGACGAGCAGTTGATCGCCGCGATCTCAGCTGCGGGCCTCACCCTGGTCGTCTGGAGCTTCCTGGCGGCCAAGCACGCAGCCCTGCTCTCGGATCCGCGCGTCGGTGGCGTGATCACCGACGATGTCCCGGGCGCGCTCGCCGCGCGCGACGCGAGCTGCCTGAAACTGATCTGACGACGCGCAGATGAAACCTAAACGGGCGCCCAGCTCCCGAAGGTTCGCGATGCTGCCCCGAGCTCCAGCACCGTCCGCGCGGGTAATGTGGATCGTCGCGAGCCCAGCTGAGCGCGCGCCCGCGATATCGCGCTCGAGGTCGTTGCCGACCATCACGGCTTCGTTGGCGCCCAGCTCGAGTCGGCGCAGAGTCTCGTGGAACATCGCCGCGTCGGGCTTCGCCGCGCCGACCTCCTCGGCCACCACTACGCTCGCGAAGTACCCGGACAGGCCGGTCCGCTCAAGCTTGTCACGCTGAAGCTTCGAGAGGCCGTTGGTCACCAGCGCGAGCCGGGCCTTACGACTGAGCCAATCCAGGACACTGGCCGTCTCTGGGTACGCGCGCAGAGCAGCCAGCCGCGTCTCGCGCCAGAGATCGACCAGCTCGCGTGTCAACGGACGCGCGGACTCGGGCAGGACCGGATCAAATGCGTGCTCGAGGTAGTAGCGGAGAAACGCTCGCAGCGAATCCGCGTGGCGCCCGCCGGCCACCAGCGATCCATGCAACAGGTCGCCGGCGGTGATGTGCACAGCCGCCAGATAGGCCTGGGTCGGTGCCTGGTCGCGCAACACCTGGCCTGCGGCATCCCACAGGGAGCGAACGCGTTGCGTCGATGACGATCCCCAAACACGTTGCGCGACAGCCGCGAACCCCGCCTCGATCGCCGGCTGCTCCGGGATCAGCGTGTCGTCGAGATCGAACAGCACCGCCCGGTAGCGCACTCGGGAGATGATCCCAGCCGACGCGACGGAGCGCCCGCATCCCGCGGCCATGGCGTCGTGTCGGTGCTCATAGTCCCGTGGGGTGGCGTTCGGTCCACGCGTTGCCGTTGGCAAGCTCTGCGCTGACGGTCGTGGCGGGCTGCCATCGCGGGCCGCTTCCGGGTGGTGTCACGTTCGCGTAGTGGGCGGTGTCGAGCACGATCCCAGCGACCGAGATGAACGCGTGTTCCGGCGACGTGAACACCGTGATCCATTGCCCTGTCCCGGGCACGCCGTAGGACTCTAGGTCGCTCGAGTCGCCAGCGTCGGCGCCTCCGACCGTGACTCCCGGCCCGTTCAGTCCGGCATTGAACAGGACGTAGTCGGTGGCGGCCGAGCAGTCGTAGAACGGCTCGATCACGTTCAATGGCTCTGGGCGGCTGGCCAGGTAGTAGGAGTGCACGATCCGGTTGCCCGCTGTGATTGCAGCCTGCACCTGCGGCGGCGCCGCTGCGGAGATCGCGGCTTGGCCGTCGGGCAGGATCGTCGCGGTCGCAGCAGTTGTCGTCGCGGACGGCACGGCAGGTGCGCGCCGGCCGCTGTGAACCCACGCTTGCAACGCGCTCAGCGTGCGCTCGCCGGCGGTGCCGCTGGCCGGGGAAAGGTCCGCATCTTGCTGGAAGCGGATCACCGAGCTCTGGGTCCCCGCGCCGAAGCTCCCGTCCTCCGTGCTGCTAATCCCCACCTGCGTGAGCCAGGTCTGAAGCGTCTTCACCGCGGGCCCGCTCATCCCGATGCGGAGCACCTCGGAGTCCGACGAGACCGTCTGTGCGCTGTGCGTGGGCGTCGTGGCGATCGACCGGTGCTGTGAGACCCAGGAGCGCAGCGTCCCAGCCGTGCGCTCGCCGACCGTGCCGCTGGCCGGACTCAGCCCCGCGGC
>JBEKRJ010000732.1:0-3190 GCA_049518835.1 Solirubrobacteraceae bacterium | reverse complement strand
GAGAACATCTACCTCATGGTGATGATGCGAGAGTTCTTCGCCACCTTCACCGACAAGCAGGTGGCCGACCCGGCAATCACTGCACAGGTCCAGATTGCGTTCTCCCGCGAGTCCAGGGAGGACGTCGACACGGTCGTCGAGGCGGGTCTGACCGCCGGTGGTTCCGAACCGCGACCGGCCCAGGACTTGGGTTTCATGTACAGCCGTGACCTGGACGACCCGGACGGTAACATAGTGGCCTTCCTGTACATGGTGCCGGAGGCAGCAGAACAAGGTCCGGAGGCATATCTGGCCCGGCAGGCTCAGGTCTGATCTGAGTGGCCGCCCGCAGCTACGGGCAGTACTGCGGGGTCACCACTGCCGTCGAGCTGGTCTCGGAACGCTGGGCACTGCTCATCATCCGTGACCTGCTCGTCGGTCCGCGTCGTTACACCGACCTGAAGCAGGGCCTGCCCAAGATTCCGACGAACATCCTCTCCGCACGCCTGAAGGAGTTACAGCAGGGCGCGGTGATCCGCCGCGTCGCGCTGCCACGCTGCGGACTCGTCTATGAGCTCACCGAATACGGGCGTGAACTCGAGCCGATCGTGCTGGCACTCGGCCGGTGGGGATTCCGGTCGATGGGCGAACCCAAGGATGACGACATCGTCACCACCGACTCGCTGACGATTGCTCTGCGAACCGCGTTCAGACCAGACTTCGCTTCAGGATCACTGGATTTCCAGATCCGGGTGGGTGCCGTCGAGTTGCGTGCCCAGGTCAGCGATGGCGAGCTGAACGTGGTCCAGATCGCTCCCCCGGCACCGCCGGTGGGAGGCTCGCTGCCCAGCGGCGAGCCTGAACTGCGGTTCGCCACCGGCCCCGGCATCCGCCACCTAATCGCGGGCACGCTGACCCCTGCCCAGGCCGTGGAGCAAGACGTGATCACCGTCCTAAAGGGCAACCTGGAACTGCTTGAGCGATTCACCGAACTCTTCCGGATTGACGCTTGACCGCGCTCCGGTCGCCCACGTGGAGCGACCGAAAACACGCCTCAGACCGAGAGCTATCAAACTCGCGCTCAACCCCCACGAGAACATACCTGACCTGAGCACCGCTTCATTAATTTCAACGGCCACCGCAAGATCGAGCCGGCCAGTCGCGGCCTTATGCTTCTCGACAGCGAGTGGCGCGGCTGGGAGCGTCGCTTGCGGCTGACGCCGGGGCGCGCGGCGAGTTCGGCTCGAACGCGGCGAATCGCTTCGGGTGGCGCGCGGTGGTCCGCAGCGCTGGTTCGTGGACGGCCACTTGGCGCCTGCCCTTCTCTGCTTCGGTTCGTGGTCTGGCGGGTCGTGCTGCTGTTTTGACGCCTGAAACGGCAGCGACGCTGTGGCAGCGAGGCTGCTGCTCTTGTGCTTGCCCCTGTCAGGGATCCCAGCTAATACCGGAGCCGATCAGGCCAGCGGCCGCGAAACCACCGCATCGCCGGGGCGAACGGGCAGCCGTGGCCGTCCCGGCAGGCGTGGCTGGTGGCGTTCCGTTGAGACTGTGGCGGTGGGCGCTGTGGCTCCGGCAGCTGCTTCTGCAGGCAACACGGCTGGCGAAGCGGCCGGGCCGGCATGGCCGAGCTGGTCGGCGGCGTGGCTGCCTGTGGCCACAAGCAACTGCTCGAGTGCGGCGGGCTGGACGGAGCGCTGGTGGCGCGCGACGTCGCCGACCCTGTCTGATCGCGGTCCGGCCGGCTCGTCGGTGCCGGTCAGGGCTCCGCCGCGGCGCCGGGCCGCACGATCCCGGTCTCGTAGGCGAGCACGACCGCCTGGATCCGGTCACGCAGCTCGAGCTTCTCCAGCACCCGGCCGAGGGTCTTGATCGTCGCGGCCGAGACGACCAATCGGTCGGCGATCTCAGCGTTCGACATCCCGCGCGCGACCAGCGTTAGGATCTCCAGCTCCCTGGGGGTCAGCTCGTCGATCCCGGCCGGCGGGCTCGTCGGACGGTGGTCGCGCGTGTAGGCCTGGATCGGCCGGCGGGTCACCGACGGCGCCAGCAGCGCTTCGCCTGCGGCGACTGTGTGGACGGCGGCGATCAGCGACTCGGGAACGACGTCCTCGAGTACGAACCCGCTGGCGGCCGGCCTCAGGGCGTCGAACGCGTGCTCGTCAAGGTCGAACGTCGTCAAGATCAGCACCGCCGGCGCCGCGCTCAGCCTGGCGATGCGCCGGGTCGCCTCGAGCCCGTTCATCTCCGGCATCCGGATGTCCATCAGCACGACGTCCGGTCGCAGCCGGCGGGTGACGTCGAGCGCCTGCTCGCCGGTGCTGACCTCGGCCAGGACGCCGAGCTCGGGATCGGTCTCGAGGATCATCCGGAACCCGGCGCGAACCAGCGCCTGGTCGTCGGCGATCACGACGCCGAGGCTCACTGCGCCTCCTGGCGGCGCAGCGTCCAGAGCAGCGAGCGCAAGTCGGTCAGCGTGTCGCGCCCGGTCCGCTCGATCGCGCTCAGCGACTCCCGCGCCCGCTCCGGGTCGCTGCGCAGCAGCAGGCGCGCGCTGCCGGCCTGGACGACCATCGCGCTGACGCTGCGGGCATGATGTCGTGCAGCTCGACGCTGATCCGCTCGCGCTCGGCGGTGACTGCCGCTGCGGCCTCCTCGCGGCTCGGCGCGAGCGTCGCCTCGGCGAGCCGGGCGAACTCGCGGGCGGGCTCGCGGTCATGGCGGATCACCCGGGCGACGCCTGAGGTCGGAACGAGCAGCATCACCACGTAGAAGGTCGGCCCGGGCAGCTGGCTGAGCGTCGTCACACCCCGGCTCCTCGCCGTTCTGAGTGGGTGATTGGAGTGTCAGCCCGTTACCTCTAGGCGATCTGACGCGCTCTTCGCTGGGAGGTGGGAAAGGACGACGGGCTCAGCACTTCCGAGTCGGCCGGATCAGCCATCCCCGACCGGTGCCGCTGCCTCTAGAGGGCGTGAAAGCTGTCGATTGCGCACTGGATCAGCTGGCGCGATGCGCTGAAGTGTCCCTCGCGTCGCGCGAGTTGCCCGTGGCGGAAAGCGAGGCGTGTCGCGAGGTAGGGGCCAGGTTCCTCGCGCTCGATCTCCGCGAGCGCTTGCACGGCTGCGCAGGTGTGCTGCGGTCCGTAGATAATCGACCCGGCGTACCAGCCGAGCGCTTGCGAGCGGAGGCTCTCGTCCCCCGCCTTGCGGGCGTG
>JBEKRJ010000731.1:0-3192 GCA_049518835.1 Solirubrobacteraceae bacterium | reverse complement strand
GGAAGAAGCAGCCGCGACGGCGTGACTGCTCCGGTTGCATAGGTGCTACGCCTGTGGGTCTGCGTCGCGCGACTGCACACTGCTCGGGTCAGTACTCCGCTGCGCTGCCGACGCCAGCGCCTCCGTGCTTTCGTCGGGGCCGAGAGAGCGCGCGCTAAGGCGACATTCCGTCGTCACAACCGGCCAACCGGGTGGGGATGCCGTCGCCGGGGAGTCGGCGCTCGCCGACGGGGCCGGCAGGGTCGCCACCGGCTCCTGCTTTGATGGCGGCCGCTGGCTTATGCCTTAACGGCTTCGAGCACTTCGGCGGGGACAACCTGGCCTCATGCTTTGACGTCGCCCGAGTTCCGCTCAAGCCCCCCCGTCGGCGAGCGCGGCGGCTTGAACGTGCTCCACCGCCGGCAGTTCGGGCGCTTGTAGCCGAACACGGTGCTGTCGGGGGGGCTCTGGGCTCCGGCTCAGCCACATCCCACACCCCGGGCGCGTCGCGCCCATCAACCCGGACGACCGAGATGTCGCCATTGCGGCGGCCCGCCCCGCGCAGGCGTGACGGCAAAAGCACGCGTGCCGGGCCGGAGGAGCGAACGCTCGCTCTGGGCGATTCGGCTAGTCGGTGCGCGACGCCGGCGATCTGCGACTGGCGGCTGCTTTCCTCACCGTGCTTGCAGCCGAGCAGGCCCGCAGCTAGCGAACCGACAGTCCCCTCCGTGCACTTACCGAGGCCCGTGGGCAAGCGAGCACTGCCCTGCTTTTCGCCGGAAGCAGGGCTGACATCGCGCCACGCAAAACCGCTCGGTTGCCTATGCAGCGTCGTGTCGACCACTCCGACCACCAAGGCCCCGATTGGCCCCTCGGGAGCGTCGTCTCGCGTGATCGGAATGTCGCCATAGGAATCGCGCGGCACAGGGCCGCTGGCGAGCGAAAGCGATCGCGCGGGTCCCGCGGAGTCGAGTTCAAGACTGACGCTTTGCGCCAAATCCACCGACGTCGAATTTCGCGCTCCGAGATCACGCGCAGGGCAGAATCCACGCCGACCGGACGGCGGCTACGTCGGGTCTCAGGTCGGGGGGCCCGCGGCCGATGATCGGAGGGACGATGCGTTCGCCTTGCCGGAGTTCCGATGCCGAATGCGCGAGTGTTCCACAGGCCAGCAGCAGCGCGCGCCAATCGTGCGGGTGCTCGCGGCCTGGCCACGGGCGCTGCTGGCCGACGAGTCGGTCTCGATGGTGGACGTCTTGATCCGGCTCGAGGTGATCGCGGAGCTGGGCGTCGACCTCGATCGCGTAGCTCTCGGCATCACCTCGGATATCGCGTTGGCGTGCTACTTCGCCGACGAGATTCTCGTGATGCATTCCGGTCGGATCGGCGCGCGAGGCGGGGCCGAGTGGTTGACCCGGCGCCCCACGCATCCGTACACCCAGCGGCTGATCGCTTCCACACCGGGTTCTGAAGCGTCGCGTCGGCGCGTCGCTGCGAGGCTAGGCTCCGACGCTTGCCGCGACCGACGGCGACAAAAGGACGGGACCGAGGAGCTGACCTCGCGCCGCCGGGCTGTTGCACCGGTCCGGCGCGGCGCGCGGTCCTGGCGCGCGGTGGCAAACGCCACGGCCTCACCCGGGTGCGCATTGCCCCGTCTACAGCAGCGGCCCTGTGCCCAGCAGAACAGGGACGCGGGGCTGCCACGTATCGCCAACCCAGTTCTCATCGAGAGGTGCTCGCTGCATGCCGCGATTGATCCATAACCACATCGTGCGGGGTGCGTGTTGCGCACTCGCGGTGGCCGCCGCGCTGGGGGGATGCGGCGGCGGTTCGACGACGAGCGCCGCCTCGTCCCAGAGATCGCCGGTCAGCGCGCCCCATTCCTCCGTGCTGCGGGTGGAGTCCAGCCAGCAGAACTCGATCACGCGGGACCTCAACCCGTACGTGTCCTCCTCGGCGGCGTCGTTGCTGGGCGCCACCTCGCTGATCTACGAGCCGCTGCTGCAGGCCAACGCGATGCTGCCCGGGATGTACTACAGGTGGCTGGCCACCGGCTACCGGTGGTCGGATCACGGAAACTCGATCACGTTCACGATTCGCCGCGGGGTGAAATGGTCAAACGGCAGCCCGTTCACGGCCTCCGATGTCGCGTTTACCTACCGGATGCTGAAGCGCTATCCGGAGGTCAACACGACCGGTCTGGCGATCACCAGCGTACGCGCCTCCGGCCAGCACGTGACGATCAGCTTCGGCTCGCCGCAGTACGCCAACCTGCAGAACATCGCGGCCCAGGTCTACATCGTGCCGCAGTCGATCTGGAGCAAGGTGCGTGATCCGGGCAAGTACGTGGACGCGGACCCCGTCGGGACCGGCCCGTACACGCTCGCCAGCTTCACCGCGCAGGGCTTCACGCTGAAGGCCAACCCGGACTACTGGAGCGGCAAGCCAGCGGTTGCCGAGGTGCAGTTCCCCACCTACCCGTCTGCGGACGCGGCATTGTCGGCGCTGCAGACCGACCAGCTGGACTGGGGCGGGAACTTCATCACCGGCATTCAACAGCGATTCGTGGCCGGCAACCCCGACCACCACGTGTGGTTCGCGCCGGTGCAGACCAACAGCCTGGAGCCGAATCTGACCAGGTTCCCGACCGACCAGTTCGCGGTCCGCAAGGCGATCAGCCTCGCGATCGACCGCACCGCTCTAAGCACGCAGGCAGAAGCGGGATTAGAGCCGCCCGTGAGCACGGCGAGTGGGCTGACTCTCCCGGTCTTCCAGGCGTTCCTCTCCCCAGCCGCTGCCGACGACACGCTCGCGCCCCATTCCGACATCGCGGCCGCCAAGGCGGTGCTGAAAGCCGCCGGTTACGTGATGGGTCCCGACGGAATGTTCCGGAGCGCCTCCGGCCGCAAGCTCACGATCACGATCACCGACCCGTCGTCGTTTAGCGACTACGCGACCGGGGACGCGATGATCGCCCGCTGGCTTCGACAGGCCGGGATCGACGCCGCGTTCGTCGGCCAGTCGGTGACCGCTTGGTCCTCCGATATCGCGAGCGGCGACTTCCAGCTCACCCAGCACTGGTCACAGACGAGCGTTGCCCCGTACCAGCTCTATAACGATTGGCTGAACAGCGCGACGGCGACCAGTAACGCCGCCGGTGACTTCGAGCGCCTCAACGATCCGCACGTCGACCGGATGCTCACCAAACTTGCG
>JBEKRJ010000730.1:0-3197 GCA_049518835.1 Solirubrobacteraceae bacterium | reverse complement strand
GCGACGCTACTGCACGCGATCAGCGAGCCAGCGACGGAGTTGCGGCAGGCGTGTGCGTGCGGCTTAGACCGGTTTTCTGTACCAACATTCCCCTGACCCCAGCCTAGCCTCAGATCGCCGGTCGCAGACTCCGCCCTGGTTCGCCGAGGGACCGACTCGGCAGCTGGGCGCGAGCACGTATCAGCTTCTCCGTCAGTCCGTCTTTGTCTACCTCCTACCTCGGTAGTCACCGGAGGAGGTGAGCATCGCGGCGACGGGTCCGGCCGGGCGTCTCTGTCATTCGGTCCGGTAGACCGTCCCGCGGGTGTTGAGATGAGCGACACGATGGATGGTGACGAGCGGGGCGCGGTTGTAGAGATGGTTGGGGTGCGCGCCGCGCAGTGTTCGTTCAGTCGTTCGTGGTGTGTGCTATTTCGGTGGCGGCTTGGACGAGGTCGCCGTCGAGGCGTCGTACGCCGAGCTGGGTGCAGAGCGTGTCTGTTGCGCCGGGGCCGGTGAGGGCGAGTGGCGTGATTTTTGCTAGGCGGCGCAGTGCGGTTTTCTCGGCTTGGAGCAGCGCTGGGTTGAAGCTGGTGAGGACCGTGAGCGCGGGTCGGGTTGTGGTGGCGGTTTGGGTCAGTGTTGTGATCGGGGTGTCGGCGCCGAGGAACAGGATTCGCCAGCCGTGGGAGCGTAGGAGGAGGCCGAAGGCGAGCAGGCTGATGTCGTGTGCTTCTCCTGGTGGGCAGGCGAGCAGCGCGAGCGGGCCGCCGCCGCGGCTCCAGAGCCGCGTGAGTGAGAGTAGTCGGCCGCGGATCAGGTTGCTGGCGAAGTGCTCTTGGCTGATCTGGAGTGTGCCCTGCTGCCAGCCCAGCCCGACTTGGGTGAGGGTTGGGAGGATCACGTCGCCAAGGACGGCTTCTAGCCCGAATGCTGCGAGGCTCTCGTCGAGGACAGCGTGTGCGGTTGGCTCGTCGTAGCGTTCGATCGCGGTGAGTAGGCGCGCGGCGGCGTCTTGGAGCAGGCCCTCGGATGGTTGGCCGCGCGCGAGCGCGGCGCGTGCGGCCTCGGCGGCGGATAGGCCTTCGTTGAGCGCGTGGCGCATGCGGGCGACGCGTTCGGCGTCCTGGTCGGTGTAGAGCCGGAACCCGCCGGGTGAGCGGACCGGCTGCAGGAGTTCGTAGCGCTGCTCCCAGGCGCGCAGCAGCTCGGGGGTCACGCCGACGCGGCGGGCGAATTCGCCGATCCGCAGCGGTCCGGGTCCGGTCGCCATAGGCTGACTATACACACCTTCGACAAGCCCTTGACAGGATCCGCTCCACGGCGTAGGCTCGTCCAGCTTCTGTACAGTCTCTGTCGAAGGGTGGTGTTGATGGAGAAGGTTCAAACGCTGGTCACGGTCCGCCCGGAAGCTGGGGCGCGGGCGCTGATCTTGCTCGGCGCGTTGGTGTCGTTCGTGCTCTCGGTGGTGCTGTGGTTCGGCAGCGATCACCAGGAGGGGATCTTCGTCGGGCTGTGGGTGCCGTCGATCTTGTCGCTCGGCGGGCTCGTGCTCGCGGTGAGCGATGAGCACCCCGGGGTTGTTCGTGGTCGGCGTGTTGGTCACGTTGATCGTCGCCGCCGCGCTCGCGCTGCTGATTTACGCGGCGATCCTCGACGGTCGCGACGCGGCGGCGCAGAAGCTCGCACGCGAGCAGGAAGTGCGCTCAGAAGCAGACCGCGGCCCGATCCTGGCCGCATGACCAAAACCAATGATCGAAGGAGTAGAGATGTAGAAGAACATCGTTGAGACCGCCATGGACGCGGGTACGTTCACGACCCTGATCGCGGCGATCGACTGCGCGGGGCTCGAGACGACGCTCACCGGCGAGGGGCCGTTCACGGTCTTCGCCCCCAGCGACGAGGCGTTCGCGGCGCTGCCCGAGGGCACCGTCGACTCATTGCTGGCCGAGCCCGACAAGCTCGCCCAGGTGCTGACCTATCACGTGGTCGCGGGCCGGGTCACCGCTGCCGACGTCGTCGGGCTGTCGACCGCTCCGACGGTCAACGGGGAGCAGCTGCCGGTGTCGGTCGACGGCGGCGTCCACGTCGCCGGCGCCAACGTGATCAACACCGACATCGAAGCGTCCAACGGCATCATCCACGTCATCGACCGGGTGCTGCTGCCCGCGGGCATCTGATAGCGAGACTGGGGTGAGGCAGATCCGAAGGATGCTGCTGCTCGCGACGGTCGCGGCGCGCTTTCGCGGCGCTGATCCCGCTGGCCTCCGCGCGGGCGACGCGCACGGGCAACATCGTGCAGACTGCCGTCGCGGCCGGGCGGTTCAAGACGCTGGTCGCGCTGGTCAAGCAGGCCGGCCTGGCCGGAACGCTCGAGCGCGAGGGACCGTTCACGCTGTTCGCGCCGAGCGACGCGGCGTTCGCGAAGGTTCCGAAAGCGACGCTCGCGGCGCGCGTGCACGATCGGACAATGCTTCGGGCGGTGCTGCTCTGCCACGTCCTGAAGGGCAAGGTGACAGCCGCCAAGCTCGTGAAGCTGCGCTCGGTCAAGACACTGAACGGCCAGTCGCTCACGATCGCAGTCAGCCACGCCACGATCACGATCGGCGGCGCGCGGATCATCAAGATCGACGTTGCCGCCTCCAACGGCGTGATCCACGTCATCGACCGGGTGCTGATCCCACGCTAGCCAAACGCCCGCACGCGTCCGGGCGCCGCACAACGCGGCGCCCGGGCCAAGGGCTGTCACCAGCGAAAGACCCCAATGACGACCCTCACAATCCCCGACGAGACACGACGCGAACTGGGCTGCTCGGACACGGCTATGACAACGTGCCGCCGAGCGCCAAGGGATCGCGGCGGCCGCGCCCTCGCCAGGTCGTTCTCGCCGGCCGTGACAGGCGCGGTTTGGCGCTTGAACCCCGACGACCGAGAGACGTGTTCGGTTGCGTCGGGTGCCGGCGTATCTCGGCTGTGGGTGCGGTTCGATCGGGTTGGTGGTTGAGATGAGAGTTGCTGTGATGGGCGCCGGGATCTCGGGGCTGGTGGTGGCGCATCTGCTGCACCAGGCGCATGAGGTCATCGTGTTCGAGGCGAATGCTTATGCGGGCGGGCACACGAACACGATCCGGGTCGACACTGCGAATGAGACGCATCAAGTCGACACCGGGTTCATCGTCTTCAACGACCGCAATTACTCCAATTTCGAGCGGCTGCTC
>JBEKRJ010000729.1:0-5126 GCA_049518835.1 Solirubrobacteraceae bacterium | reverse complement strand
TGGTAGGCATAAGTCGCCCCGACCGAGTTCCACGTGCCCGCGGTTGCGGTCAGCTTGCTCGCGCGCTGGGCCGTGCCGCTGACCGTAGGCACCTTGCTGTTGACCGGTGCCAGGGCCGCGACCGGGCCGACCGCCGTCGAGGTCGCCGACGCGTGGCCGTAGGTGTTGGTGGCGGTCACGACCACCTCGACGTTCGCGCCCTCATCGGACTTAGCGAGCGTGTAGGTGGAGTGCGTCGCGCCGGTAATGTTTGCGTAGCCGGAGCCGCTGTTCTCCTGCCACTGGTAGGCGTAGGTGGTTGCTGCCGGCTCCCAGGTACCGTTGCTCGCGCTCAGCACGCCGGTCCGCTGCGCGGTGCCGGTGATCGACGGCGCGACGCTGTTCACGGGCGCGCCGGAGAGCACCGGCCCGACGGCCGCCGAGGTAGCGCTCGTGTGGCCATAGCTGTTGGTCGCCGTCACGACGACCCTGACGGTGGCGGCGAGGTCCGCGCTGGCGGGAGTGTACGTCGTCCGGGTCGCGCCGGCGATGTTGGCCCACGTCGTGCCATCGGTCGAGCGCTGCCACTGATCGGCGTAGGAGGTCGCTGGTGCGTCCCACGTGCCGGTTGAGGCGCTCAGCGCCTGTCCCTCGCGAGCGGTCCCGGTAACCGTCGGCGCGACGGTGCTCGCCGGCGCGCCCGACGCGACCGGCCCAACCGCGGTCGACGTCGCAGCGGCCTGCCCGGAGCCGTTCTTCGCCGTGACCTGCACGCGCACGTCCGCGGCGCCGTCCGCGATCGCAAGCGAGTAGGTCGCGCTCGTCGCGCCGCTGATCGCAGACCACGTGCTGCCGGCGTTCGTCGAGCGCTGCCACTGGTAGGTGTAGGACGTTCCGGCCGGGCTCCAGGTGCCGGTGCTGGCGCTCAGCGTCTGGCCCTGGCGGGCGGTGCCGCTGATCGCCGGCAGCGCGGTGTTGGCCGGCGCGGAGCTGGAGACCAGCGGTCCGACGGCGAACGCCTGGAAAACGTACCCGTTGACGAACGACCACGACAGGGTCGCGTAGCCGCTGTCGCCCCACGAGGTGCCCCACGAGTTCTCGATCCGCAGCCCGGTCGAGCTATAGCCCAACGCCGTGATCGCGTGATCCCCCAGGAATTCACCCGACGGTCCCGAGTACAAGCCGTGATTGGCGCTCGTGACCTGCTCGAAGTTCATGTACACCGGGATCCCGATCGTGACCGGCGTCCCGGCCGCCAACGCGGCCTCGATCGACTGCTGCGTGACGGTCGAGCTGCTGCTCGTCTGGACCGTAAGCTCCGTGTAGCCCGTCAGCTTCCAGTGCGCGGCGTTCACCTTCTCCGCGAACGTCGGCATGTCCCAGTAGTCGAAGTTGCCCTGCGAGTAGTCAGACTGGTCATCGACCCCCTGCTGCTCGGCGATGTCCAGGTTCCCGTCGATCGTGCTACCGACGTCCTGGCCGCCCGTCAGCTGCGAATAGGTGTACATCGGCTCCAGCCCGCCGCCGGCGATGCCCTGCTCGTTCTCCCAGTACCCGAGCGCGGTGTAGTCGGTCGCCCACGCCGCGCACGAGCCCACCTGACCCTGATTACCGACCGGGGCGGCGTCGGCGGTCAGGTCGACGCTCGACGGCAGCGCGGCGGCGGCCGCCTGGACCTTGGCGACGGCAGCCGCGCTCACCGGCGCAGCCGGCGTGACGAGCAAGCCCATCCCGTGAGCGACGGCAGCTGTGCTCGTCGCCGGCGCAGCCGGCGGTGTCGAAGCGGTCGCGGCTGCCGGCACGCCGAAGCCAGCCAGCGCGCCGACGGCCACCGCCAGCACCCAGCGGCTCAAGCGCGGTCTCGCCCCGATCCGTTCGTGGCGCCCGCCGGCGCCCCCGGCAATCCTGCGCGAAACTCCATCACCGTCAGCCATTCCAAACCTTCCTTGGTCGAAAGCGCATCTGCCGATAACAGCGGCAAACACGCGCTCAAGCCAAGGCGTTCCGCCCTCGCGTAAGCGAATGGACGACTGACGGCTGTCCACGACGTCATGCACGCGCTTCCCGGTGCACGACCCTGAAGTCAACCGAAGTTTTGGATCACAGCCCTATGCTCGACCGCGCCGCTCGCACCTTTAGAGCCCAGAGACAGCAGGTCGCATAGTGGTCCATCGATCCGGAATCTGGGCGTCAGTCAGCGACCTGTTGGTAGAGGCCGGGGAGATCCGGATAGCCGCTCGAGGCCCAGCCCGACTGCTGGATCGCCGCGATCTGCGCCGCCGGCCCCTGCCCCGCCGTGCCGAGGATCGCCTCGATCCCCGAGCTCGCGGTGCCGTAGCCCGGGATCGTGTTCTGGCCCTTGAGCCACCCGGCGGTGGCGTCAGCGGCGGTGGTCGGATCGCTCCAGACCGAGTCCGAGGCCCCGTAGGTGGCGCTGTCGGTGTAGCCGATGTTCAGCCAGTCGTTGTTGCTCGCGCCCTGGCGCGACTGCGCGGCGCCACCGGACTCCTCGGCCAGCAGCCAGGCGCTGATCACGCCCGGATCCAGGCCGGTGTCGGCGGTGAGGCGCGAGGCGAACTGCTGCTGGTCTGTGGTCAGCATGCTCTGCGCGGAGGCCGGCAGCGAGGACGTGGGCGCGGCAGTGGCCTGTGAGGTCGTGGGCAGGGTGGAGGCGAGCGCGGACGTGGGCAGGCTGGACGCCAGCGCCGACACCGGCAAGCTGGAGTCGAGCGAGGTGGCCGGGGGAGTGGACGTCAGCGAACTGTCGATCGACGAGTCGCTCGGCGAGTCGCCGTCGGACTGGGCCTGTGCAAGCGCATCGGCGAACGTCGTCGAGCCGGCGTTCGTCTCGGCGCTGGAAGGGACTTGCGCGCCCGCCGACGATTGCGTGGTCCCAGCCGCGAGCGATGGGGCGAAGGCGGATTGCACGCTTTCGATCTGCGCCTGGATCTGGTCGATGCGGGAGACGGCGTCAGCGAAGCTCATCGGCTGCTCGTGTGATCGGCAGCCGATGACGGTCCTGAAGGCGGGGCGCTCAAGTGGAAGCGAGCACGGCTCGCTGCTCGAGCATCCGGATCACGCTCGCGGCCGCGTCGGCGGGTCGCAGCGTCGTGGTGGCGATCCGGAGCTCGGGAGCTTCTGGCGGCTCGTACGGCGAGTCGATGCCGGTGAAGTTGGCAAGCTGACCGCTTAGCGGGGTGTCGACGAAGACCTCGATGAACTCGCCGTCGGCGAACAGACCCCGGGCCATCAATCGCTCGCTGCGAAACGGCGAGATGAACGACACGATCACGATCAGACCCGCGTCGACCATCAGCTTTGCCACCTCGGCGATGCGGCGGATGTTCTCGACGCGGTCGGCGTCGGTGAAGCCGAGATCCCGGTTAAGCCCGTGGCGGACGTTGTCGCCGTCGAGCACGTAGGTGTGGTTGCCACGGCGGTGCAGCTCGGTCTCGACGAGGTTGGCGATCGTCGACTTGCCGGCGCCCGACAGGCCGGTCATCCACAGCACGCACGGCGTCTGGCGCAGGCTGGCCGAGCGAGCGGGCTTGTCGACGGTCAGCGGTTGAAACGAGATGTTGTGGGACCGGCGTAGCGCGAACCTGATCATCCCTGCGCCAACCGTGTTGTTCGTGATCCGGTCGATCAGGATGAATCCGCCCGTCTCGCGGTTGTGCTCGTAGGGGTCGAACGCGATCGGCTGGCTGCACTCGAGCTCGCAGACGCCGATCTCGTTGAGCTCGAGTCGCTCAGCAGCCACATGCTCCAGCGAGTCGATGTTGAGCTTGTACTTCAGCGGTGCGATCGTCGCCGTGACGAGCTTCGTGGCGATCTGCATCAGGTACGCCCGGCCCCGCAGCATCGGCTCGTCATCCATCCACACGATCGTGACCTCGAACTGGTCGGCGACCTCGGGCGCCGCGTGTACGCCGGCGATCACGTCGCCACGGCTCGTGTCGATCTCGTCCGACAGCGTAAGCGTGACCGCCTGGCCGGCGACCGCGACCTCGAGGGCGCCGTCGTAGGTGACGATCCGTGCCACGTGGCTTACCCGCCCCGAGGGCGCGACCACGACCCCCTCGCCGGTCCTGATCGAACCGCCGGACACCGTCCCGGCGAAGCCGCGAAACTCGGGGTCGGCACGGTTGACCCACTGCACGGGCATCCGGAACGGCGCTGAGCGCAGCCGCTGCTGGTCGACCTCCACGTTCTCGAGGCACTCGATCAGCGTCGGACCGGCAAACCACTGCGTGCGCTCGCTCGCACGGACGACGTTGTCCCCCTGCAATGCGCATACGGGGATGCAGGTGACGTCGTCGAGGCCGATCTGCCGCGCAAACTCGATGTATTGGCGTTCGATCTCGTGAAAGCGCTCGGCGGCGTATCCGACCAGGTCCATCTTGTTGACCGCGAGCACCGCATGGCGAATGCCGAGCAGCGCCGCGAGTTGGCTGTGACGGCGCGTTTGCGTGACGATCCCCTTGCGCGCGTCGAGCAGGATCACCGCGCAGTCCGCGGTCGACGCCCCGGTGACCATGTTGCGCGTGTACTGCTCGTGGCCGGGTGCGTCGGCGACGATGAACTTCCGCCGCGCGGTCGAGAAGTAGCGGTAGGCGACGTCGATCGTGATCCCCTGCTCGCGCTCGGCCCGGAGCCCGTCGGTGAGCAGCGCCAGGTTCACGTACTCGTCGCCCCGGGACAGGCTCGTGCGCTCGACGGCCTCGAGCTGGTCCTCGAAGATCTGCTTGGTGTCGTAGAGGAGCCGGCCGATGAGCGTGGACTTGCCGTCGTCGACAGATCCCCCGGTGGCAAAGCGCAGCAGCTCCACTAGAAGTAGCCCTCGCGCTTGCGATCCTCCATGGCCGCTTCGCTCACCCGGTCGTCCGCTCGGGTGGCGCCGCGCTCGGTCAGTCGTGACGCCGCCACCTCGATGACGATCTCGTCGGCCGACACGGCCGAGGACTCCACCGCTCCGGTGCAGGTCATGTCGCCCACGGTGCGGTAGCGGACCGTGGCCTCGAAGACCTCTTCATCCTCCCGCGGCGTTACGTGTGGCCCCACGGCCAGGAGCATCCCGTCACGGCGGAACACCTCACGACGGTGGGAGTAGTAGATGGACGGGAGATCGATCTTCTCATCGGCCACGT
>JBEKRJ010000728.1:0-3208 GCA_049518835.1 Solirubrobacteraceae bacterium | reverse complement strand
CCAAGCAGACCAACGCCGGCACGCGCGCCGGCTACCGGCGCGACATCAACACATTCATGCGCTGGTGGCATGAGACCCGGCCGGCAGACCTCAGCGCCTCCTCGCGGCCGCTCGAATCGGCGCTAACGGCTCACGTCAGGCGCTCGCGGCCGCGACCAGCGTGCTACCTGGGAGGCGCAGCGCACCGCCCCGGGCCGCGAATGGCTTCGCGAGCTGCGCGAGCTTGGACCTGACCTCTGCCCGCTGTTGGTCTGAGAGCCCGCTCCACAAGTCAAAGAAGGCCCGCGACAGGTCGAGCGTCTCCCCCAGATAGGCATCGACGTCCGCCGGCGCGCGTTGAAACTCGATCGATGCGATGACGACTTCGAGGAAGCCCGCGTCGCCGAGCAGCTCGTACAGCCGATCCGCGTCGGCGAGCGCGAACATCCCTGGCGCGTTCGGGTCCGGCGGCGAGGTCAACCCGAGCTCGACGACCGCGCGCGTCGGCAGCGTCGCCCACGGATTGCGAGCCGGCGCATCCCAGACCGCGAGTGCCACCCGGCCCCCGGGTCGCAGCACGCGGCGGCACTCCCGCAGTGCCGCCGCCGGGTCGACGCTCAGCATCACTCCCCACCGGCACAGCACCGCGTCGACGCTTGCCGCGGGCAGGTCGATCCATTCGAGCTCGAGCAGGCGGAACTGCACGTTCTCGATCCCCTGCGCCTGGGCGCGGTCGCGCGCGAGCGCGAGCATCGCCTCGCTCGCGTCGCTGCAGATCAGCGTCCCGTTGGGGCCGACCAGCTCGGCGGCGAGAAAGCCTGTGTCGCCGGGACCGGCAGCGAGCTCGAGCACCTCCTGCCCGGCCTGCAACGCGAGCTGCTCGAGCATCCACGCGGACACCGCCATCGCGTCCTCGCGCAGCGTCGATGCCCGGCGCCCCCACCCCGTCGCGGCCGCGTCCCAGCGCTCGAGCATCTGCGCGCGCAGCGCATTTGGATCCTCGCCGGCGGCGCTCATCTCAGGGGCGCCGGCCGGTGCGCCGCGCGGGCGGCGTGGCGTCCTCGATCGAGTGGATGGCGACCATGCGCTGATCATACGGTCAGCTCAGCTTGCGCCGCAGCAGCTTGCCCGACTCCGTGCGTGGCAGCGCCGGCGCGAACACCACCGCCTTGGGCACCTTGTACGGCGCCAGCCGCGCCGCGCAGAACGCCCGCAGCTCGCTTGGCCCCGCGCTCGCGCCGCCGCGCAGCACGACCGTCGCCACGACGGCCTCCCCCCACTCGGGGTCCGGGCGCGCGTGCACGCCCGCGTCGGCGATCGCCGCGTGCTCGAGCAGCACCGCTTCGACCTCGGCCGGCGCGACGTTCTCGCCGCCGGTGATGATCGTGTCGGACTGGCGTCCGCTGATCACGAGCCCCGAGCGTTGCTCGAAGCTGCCGAGATCGCCCGTGTGCAGCCAGCCGTCGGGCGCAAGCGCCCCCGGGGCGACGATCGGGCCGCGGACCAGCAGCTCGCCGCCCTCGATCCGCAGCTGCACCCCGGTGAGCGGGAACCCGTTTGTCGCAATTTGCGAGCACGCCTCGGTCATCCCGTACGTCGGCGCTACCGGGACGCTCGCCTCGTGGGCCCGCGCGAGCAGCCCGTCGCCGATCGGCCCGCCGCCGAGCAGCGCCCAGCGCAGCGTCGGCGGCGCGCGCAAGCCGGCGTCGAGCAGCCGCGCGAGCATCGTCGGCACAAGCGACACGAGCGTGATCCGCTGCTCGGGGTCCATCAGCGTCGCGCATACCGCACCGGTGTCAAACCGCTCGTGCAGGATTGCTGTGGTGGCGTAGATCGCGCTGCGAATCGGGATCGAGAGGCCGCCGACATGCACCAGCGGCATCGGGCACAGCCACCGCTCGCGCTGGTCGAGGCCGAGCGCAACCGCCGAGCCAAGCGCGCTCCAGAGGAAGTTGCCAAACGTCAGCGCCACCGGCCGCGGCGCCGCGGTCGTGCCTGAGGTATGCAGCACCGCCGCAACCGCATCGGGCTCAAAGCCTGCGGTCGGCGCTGCCGGCGGGTGCGCGCGATCGGGCCGCTCGCCGGTGGGTGGCAGTGCGGTTGCGTCGTGCATCCGCTCGCGGGTGGGTGGCAGTGCGGTTGCGTCGTGCATCCGCTCGCCGGCCAGGGCCCCGTCCACGGTGAGCGCCGCCCCGCTTGCCCGCTGCGCGCGCTCGGCGGCCGTCAGCCGCAGGTCGATCGGTACTGCGACCGCGCCGGCATACCAGCACCCGTGCAGCGCCGCGACGAGCTCCGCTCCGGCCGGCAGCGCCAGCGCGACCCGGTCCCCTGTTCGCACGCCGCGCGCCTTCAGCGCAGCTGACACTGACCGCGCCCGCTCGTGCAGCTGCGCGTACCCGAGCGCTTCACCGCCGGCGATGATCGCCGGGCGCTCCGGGTGCATCGAGGCGGCGAGCGCCAGCCAGTGGGGGTTCATGGCCGACACGGTAGTCTCGCCCGCGTGCAAGTGAGCTGGCGAGCGGCCGCGCAGTACACCGACATCCGCTACGAGCTGTCGACCGGTGAGCACGCCGGGATCGCGAAGATCACGATCAACCGGCCCGAGGTCCGCAACTCGTTCCGGCCCGAGACCGTGATCGAGCTTTCGCAGGCGTTTGAGCGCGCGCGAGAGGACATGGACGTGGGCGTCGTGATCCTGACTGGCGAGGGATCAGAGGCCTTCTGCGCCGGCGGCGATCAGCGCGTCCGTGGCCAGCGCGGCGGCTATGTCACCGGTGCCGATCCGGCGGCCGCCGGTGCGCAGCAGGCAGTCGGGCGGTTTCACGTCACCGACCTGCACGTGCAGATCCGCCGGCTGCCCAAGCCCGTGGTCGCGATGGTCGCCGGCTACGCGATCGGCGGTGGCCACGTGTTGCACATCGTCTGCGACCTGACGATCGCCGCCGACAACGCGCGCTTCGGCCAGGTCGGGCCGAAGGTCGGATCGTTCGACGGCGGTTTCGGCGCCAGCGTGCTGTCGCGACTCGTCGGCCCCAAGAAGGCGAAGGAGATCTGGTTTCTGTGCCGCCAGTACGACGCGGAGCAGGCTCTGCAGATGGGGCTCGTCAACGCGGTCGTGCCGCTCGCACAACTGGAGGCCGAGACCGTCCGCTGGTGCGGCGAGATGCTCGCGCTGTCCCCGTTCGCGCTGCGCCTGCTGAAGGCCAGCTTCCACGCCGACGAGGATGGG
>JBEKRJ010000727.1:0-3215 GCA_049518835.1 Solirubrobacteraceae bacterium | reverse complement strand
CTGGCTGCTTCCGCATCTTCTTCCAACAGCTAGCGATGTCGGACGATACCGGCTTTCGTGGCCCACGAGCTACTGGAACGCTACCGGACTGATCGCGGCGTTCGCGCTCATCTGGACATCGGCCCTGACGTGTAGCTCGACCCAGCCGGCGCGCATTCGCGTGCTGGCAGCGATGTCAGCGCCGATTCCGGCCGCAACGCTGATCTTCACGGCCTCCCGGGGCGCTGTCGCGGTCGCGGTGCTGGGGGTCGTGCTGTCGGCCGTGATCATTCGTTCGTGGGCGACACCCGGCGGTCTCGTCGCCCTTGCGCCGGCGGTGACGGCCTCGGTGCTGATCGGGCTCGACGTGAACGGACTGAACGTCAACAACCCGGCGGCGCACGCGATACACATTGGACAGCACACGGCCGTTCTACTCGTCGCGCTGTCGCTCGCGACGGCGATCCTGAGAGCGGCGCTTGTTCGGCTCGATGACAGGCTTGCGCGCGCCCGCGTGCCGTGGACGCGCGTGCAGCTGCGCGCGTCCCTCTGCATCGTGTTCGTGGGAATAGTGGTTACGTTCCTGACGCTCGGAGGGGTTAGCGCAGTGCGTGCCGACGTCCACAGGTTCGCTGCCGCACCACCGGACTCTGCCAGCACCAGTCTCTCGGTTCAGCAGCGCCTGACGTGGCTGAGCAACAACGGCCGGATCGATGAGTGGCGGGTTGCGATCGACGACGGGTTTCTCCGCCACCCCGTCATCGGCAACGGCGCCGGGACCTACGCGACCCTTTGGACGCGATACGCGCCCACATTCCGCCGCGTCCTCAACGCCCATTCTCTGTACCTGGAGGAGCTCGCGGAGCTTGGCCTCGTAGGCGCGGTCCCGTTGATTGTGATTATCGTCTCGATCCTCGTCGCGCTCGGACGCCGGGCCCGAGGGCCGGAGCGCGAGGTCTGGGCGGCGCTCTTTGCCGCCGGCTTGATGTGGGCACTGCACGCCGGCGTGGACTGGGATTGGCAGATGCCCGCGGTTACGGCCTGGTTCTTCGGCGCCGGTGCTCTTGCGCTTGCCGCGCCGACCGATCGACCTCAACGGCAGACGCACTCGCGCGTCCGGTTCGCGGTTGCTCTCGGCTGCCTCTTTCTGACCGTTACGCCCGCGGCGATCTGGCGATCCCAGACGCAGCTGAACAAGGCCGTGCAGGCCTTGGAGCGTGGGGACTGCGTCACCGCCCAACAGGCCGCCCTCGCATCGAACGCCGCGTTGAGCTCTCGCTGGGATCCGTTCGAGGTGATCAGCTACTGCGAGGCCGGGGCTCAGCAGTACACGCTCGCGATCAGCGCGATCGACGCCGCCGAGCTTCGGGACCCCCAAAACTGGGAGCTTCGATACTCCGATGCGCTGATTAGCGCGGCAGCGGGACTCGACCCGCGACCGGCGGCGCGCGCCGCACTGACGATGTATCCAACATCTCCCCTGACCCGTGTCGCGGTGCGCGCGTTCAGCTCGGGCAGCCCCGCCGCATGGCGCCGCTTCGCGATCTCGGCTCCGCTGCCGCTTCCTTGGGTTGAGCCTTTGGTGTCCGTGCCGGTGACCCCAGATGTGGGGGCGCCGACGAGCAGCGCCACTGGCCGGACTGCCGCTATCTTGGACCACGAAACAACGACTAATTGATGCGAGCCGAATGGAAACAGAGATCACGCGCGTACAGCATTCACATGGACGATTCTGATCGCGAGCGTGCCGGGAGTCTCATGTCGGTCGCTGAGCTGCTCCGGCGCGAGCGTCCCGCGCTCACGGCCGACGAGCTGCATCGCGTTGACCGACGGCTAAATCAAGCCCGTCTCACGCCCCGAGCGCCGCGTCGGGGATCGCCGTTTGCGGTAGCGATCTGCCTTGCCTTTGGGCTGGTCTTTATGACGGCGGGAAGCGGGCTCGCAATCAGCGGATTTGCTGCGCCTGCGCCGGCCATTCACGCCCAGCACCCAGGCGGCGCGACGACGAGCCAGGCGGGCTCGTCGCGGTCCGGTCAGGACGCAACCGCAAGCGCGCCGCTCTCCCAAGCGGAAACGAGCAGCGGGTTGCCGTTCACGGGCTTCGCAGCGATTCCGATCCTTCTCGTCGGGATGGTCTTGATGCTCACAGGAGCCGCAGTCAACCGCGGAGTCTGGGAGCCACTCTGAAGTGTCACCGTGTCGGGGGCCTCTTCTGTGAGCTACGTGTCGACGGCGAGCCGTTGCGGTCGCTGTCGTGTTCAGGGGGTTGTTATGAGCTGCCGTGCTCTTTCTGGCGGTTCCCTTTGCGTGTGGGCCGTATTTGGTACTCGGACGCCGTCGGAGGTTGACGCGTGACGCTCCGTCGCTCGAAGTCGAGCACCTCGGCGGACGCTATCGAGCGGATGTACGTCGAGCATCGCGAGCGGCTGTTCGGCTTTCTGGTCTATCGCACTGGCGATCGTGCCCTCGCCGAAGATCTTGTCGCGGATGTCTTCGAGCGCGCGTTCCGCGCGCGGGGACGATTTGACCCTCGGCGCGGCAGCGAGACCACCTGGCTCTATACGATCGCCCTCAACCGCTTGCGCGACCACCATCGCCGCGCGCAGGTCGAGCGAGTGGCCCTCGAGCGCGTCACCGCAGCCGAGAGGATTGCCGTCGAACCGCCCGACGGGCTGATCGCCGACCGCGATCGGGTGATGCAAGCGCTGGAGGCCCTGAACCAACGCGATCGCGAGATCGTCGCGCTGCGGTTCGGCGCTGATCTCACGGTGCCGCAGATCGCCCGCGTGACAGAGCAGCCGCTAACGACCGTCGAGGGGCGGCTGTTTCGGGCTCTCCGGCGGCTCGGCAACGTGCTCGAGCAGGAACAGGCGGCCGGTGCGCAAAGCGAGGTCGTAATCGTTAGTCAGGGTGACAGCGTGCGGTGAGCGGTGCAGCCGTACGCGGGCCCGAACGGCGCACGCGTGGATCAAGGAAGTAGACTGCGAACGTGACAGACGTCTACGGCTGGTACCGCGTCGGCCACGTCCTGAGCGAGCACGGGGTGCCCGTGCTGCCGGCCGTGATGACACTGGTGGTCCGCTTGCTGTTCGGCTGCTACATACCGCATCAGGCGCGGATCGGCCGGGGGACGAACTTCGCCTACGGCGGGGTCGGTGTAGTTGTCCACCGCGACTGCATCATCGGCCGCGACTGCTCGATCGCACCCGGCGTGGTGCTGGGCGGCGGGAGAGGCG
>JBEKRJ010000726.1:0-3215 GCA_049518835.1 Solirubrobacteraceae bacterium | reverse complement strand
CGACGCCTGCCAGGGCTGTCCGCTAGCCGGGCGGTGCACCACCTCGACCCACGGGCGCACGATCCAGCTCGGCCCGCACGAGCAGCAACTCGTCCGCGCCCGCGCGCGCCAAGCCGACCCTGCGTGGAAGGCCGATTACACCGCCACCCGCCCCAAGGTCGAGCGCAAGATCAGTCACCTGATGCGCCGCAAACACGGCGGCCGACGCGCCCGCGTACGCGGGAAAACGAAAGTCAACGCCGACTTCTCGCTGCTGGCCGCAGCCGTGAACCTCGCACGCCTCGCGACACTCGGACTGACCCACCACACCGGCGCCTGGGCCACCAACACCGCCTAGAACACGCCACCAGCCGGGCTGGACACCCAGCCCGGCTGGTAACCCGCCGGCGAACACACCAACCACAACGGTCCCGCCGGCCCGCCGGCGCACCACCGCCACACCCAGCGGAGCCGCTACAGCGGCCGCCAGCCGCACGACGGCCGACCAGGTCAGCCACCAAACGGCGATCTACACCAGCCTTCCAGGTTGGTGGTCGAGAACGCCCCGAATCGGGTCTTTCGCACGATGATGTCGCCGGCTCGGGCGCCACCCGCTCGTGGATCGCGGTGGTCGGGGAGTCGTTGTGCAGCGCTTCCCGCGCGGTCGCCAACGCGGGCGCGAACGCGCTGTGTTCCGGCACCGCCTCGTAGTCAGCGTCGTCGAATGCGACCCGGACGTAACCCACCTGCCCGCCATGGCGCCGAACGATCGCCTCGGCGACGCGTGAGAGCAGCGTCTCCGCGTCGCTGAGAGAGCCGAGGACAGCAGGCTGGTAATCCATCACCAAAAGCGCGGTGCGCTGAGGGTCGATGCTTGTCGGTGATTCGGTCATCCTGTCTCCGGTGTAGTCGATTGATCGGTTTCGGGGCCCGGGACCGCCCCGTGAGCGTTGTCAGGTGCGTCGCTTGCGCTCATTGCATCTCCGTGTCGGGCCGTAGATCGACGTCTGCGATGCGCCGCAAGATCTCGATCGTCGTCTCGAGCGCCAAGCGCTCGTCGGGTGTGACGGCCGCCTCGATCGCACGGCTGAGCCACGCCTCCCGCGAGGCGTTGATGCTCGCAAATAGAGCGTGACCCGATTCGGTCGCGCTGATCAGGCTCTTGCGCCCGTCCCCCGGGTCGCGGGACTTCGTGACCAGTCCACGCTTCTCGAGGGTGGCCAGGCTCTGAGCGATCGCCTGCTGGGTGACGTGCTCGGCCGCGGCCAAGGCTGCGGCGGTGGTCGGCCCCTCCTCGATGCTCCGCGACAGCACCGCCAGCTGCGAGATCGGAATACCGGTTGAACGTACTCCCGACTCGATCCGGATCCGCGAGCGCAGCCGCGTCACCGCCATCGCCAACCGCATTGCGTCGCTGGGGGTCTTGGTCTCGAGGGATCTTTCGCTCACCTCATGAACAGGAGCAGATCCTAAAGCAACTTGTACAACTTGCCTGTTGATCGTCCGCATTTTCTCGTCTCCCATACACGGCTAACGACCTCCTTTCGAGCCCCGACGAGTGTGCGGCGACAGTGTCAGCGGCGAGCGACCCGGAAGCGCGAAACTTGGGCACGCGCCCCTGTGCTTGCAGGATTCGTGCTAGCGCTGGTGTCGAAGCGGCAGTCGGCGACTAGCCTGTCCGGCTCTCGCAACGGAACGAACGCGAGCGCCTCGACTATGTTCGCCTCGAGTATCGCGATCCCAACGATGCAGGTGTCTCGCCGGCGCTTGGCCGGGCCCTCCTATTCGCCACATGCGCCACCGGCCTAACTGCTTGCCGCGGCCCCGTTCAGATCAGATCAGAGCACGCATTCGCGGAACCGACGGATCAGTGGCGGACTACCCATGCCCGCGCGGAAAACGAAAAAGCACTGTTCATAACCCTGCCGGGTTATGAACAGTTGAAACAGCAACGACGACTGCTACGACGGCTCGAATCGGGGGGTGTTGCGATCACCGTGAGAACCCAAGGATCCTCAATCGAGACGGTCCGCTGGCAAGCATCGCCGAGTGGCCCATAGGCTGCCGAAATCGCACGGATTTGTGTTATCTGGATGATCTCTGGTATGCTCTTGAACCATGCCGTCTGACGCTGAGATCACGTTCGCCGATCACGCGGGGCGTTTGTACGCCCGCCGCTACGGGATGGCGCCGATGGTGGGCCGACTCTTGGGGTACTTGATGGTGTGCTGGCCTCAGGAGCCGAGCATCAGCGAGCTGGCGGAGGCGCTTTTGGCCAGCCGGAGCGCGATCGCCGGCGCGGTCAGCGCGTTGGAGAACCTGGGGTTGGTCCGCCGGTCGCGTGCCGCCGGGGAGCGCATGGACCGGGTCTGCATCGATCGAACCTCCCGACGTGCTTGGGGGTTCGACGTCTCTGAGTACCGGGAGCAGAGCGAGCTCGCCCGCGAGGGCCTGGAGGTGCTCGCCGATGCCCGCGTAGAGCGGCGGGCGGTGCTGCTGGAGTTTGCCGCGTTCGCCGATTTTCTCGTCGAGCGGCTGCCCTTGCTCGAGCAGGAGTGGAAAGAGCACCGTCAGGCGCTCCGCGACGCCGGTCAGCTCCCAGCCGATCCATTTCACTCACGAAAGGACGACGAAGGATGACCAGCGGCCCGACCACGCCCGCGATCCTCGCCCGCCGAGTCGACAAGTCGTTTGGCGAGCATCGTGTGCTCGACCAGGTAGACCTCACCGTCGCCAAGGGCACGATCTTCTCGCTGCTCGGCCCCAATGGCGCCGGCAAGACCACGATGGTGCGCATCCTCTCCACCTTGATCCCGGCCGACGCCGGGGAGATCCGAGTCGCCGGGCACGATCTGCGAACCGAGGCAGCTGGGGTGCGCGCGGCGATCGGAGTCACCGGTCAGTTCTCCGCGGTGGACAACCTGCTCACCGGCGCCGAAAACCTGCAACTGATGGCCGACCTTCGCCACCTCAGCCGCGAAACTGGGCGCCGACGAGTGGCCGAGTTGTTGGAACAGTTTGACCTTACCGACGCCGCCCACAAGCTGCTATCGACCTACTCGGGCGGGATGCGACGACGTCTCGACCTGGCGATGACACTCGTGGATCAGCCGCGGGTGATTTTTCTCGACGAACCAACCACGGGCTTGGACCCGCGCAGTCGGCGAACCATGTGGCAGATCATTCGTGAGCTCGCTTCGGTGGGGGTCACAATCCTGCTCACCACTCAGTACCTT
>JBEKRJ010000725.1:0-3609 GCA_049518835.1 Solirubrobacteraceae bacterium | reverse complement strand
GCTGGGAGGTCGAGGCAGTCGCGCGCCATGCGTTGTACGCCGACTGTGACGAAGAAGGTGCAAGAGCCGCGTTCGAGCGATTGCGCCCGCAGGCGCGGACGCCATACGCGAAGCCGTGTCCGATCGGCCGGCTGCCCCCGATACCACGCACTTATGTGGTCTGCGGGGAGGATCGCATCGTGAACCCCGAGCTTTCACGACGGATCGCGCGCGAGCGGCTTGACGCCGATCTGGTCGAGCTGCCTGGTGGTCACTCGCCGTTCCTTTCACGGCCGGGCGAGTTGGCCGCGGTTCTGCATGAACAGTCCGAACTAGCCACCTGACGTACCGAGAGCGGTGCCTCGAGGCTGTCCCCGCGAGCGGTGCGTCGGAGTGCGGTGAACCGTCGGTCGAACCTGTCCCGCCGGTAGTCGAGGGAGCATTACGGCGCCGGGTGGATGTCGTCGACCGTACCGCGCGCGCGGCGATCGCCGCCCGCCGGCGGATCGCTTGCCGGATCGAGCTGACGTCGGCGGTCCTCATGGCTGGCCTCGGTGCGCTGTTGGCAATCGAGCGGACGCTGGCGCTGACCCATGGCTGACCGCCGCTTCGGTCCTTGGGCGGGACATACGGCGAAGCGAGCTGATGACGACATACGGCCCTGGGCCGGATCCGAACGGAGGAAGCATGAGCTGGGAGATCGAACGGCACGGCTGCGTGGCGGTCGTGACCATGAACACCAACAAGGTCAACGCGCAGAACCGCGACTTCTTCGCCGACCTGCACGAGGTGTTTGACCCGCTCGAGAACGAGCACACGGAGTCCCCGGTGGTACTGACCGGCACGGACGGCCGGACCGCCGGCCTTGACCCCGATCAGCATTTCCGGCTGTTCGCCGGGGACCGTGCCGCGGTTGCGGACTGGCTTACGGTCTCCCGCGCGACGGACATGCGCCTGTTCACCTACCCCCGCCCGACGGTGGCAGCGTCAACGGTAACGCGTACGCCGACGGCCTCATCACCACCGCGGTCTGCGACTACCGCGTGAGCGCGGACGACGGCGCACGGTTCGGGCTCGGCGAGGTTCCGGTCGGGATCCCGATGCCCGCGGTCTATGTCCGGATGTTCGCCTACACGTGGTGCGATCCGGTCGCGGCCCGCACGTGCGTGTTCGGCGAGGTCTTCTCCCCGCAACGGGCGCTCGAGCTCGGCATCGTCAACGAACTGGTGCCTGCAGGCGAGATCCTGGACCGCTTGGTCGCCGTCGCCGATATGGGGCCGAGGACTCTCTGCAGACCTATGCGTTCACCAAGCGCGCCTCCCAGGTCGGCGCTCTGCGTGACATCGCCGAGCTCTCGAACCCGCTTGATGACGGATTGCCCGACAGGATGACTCACGAGCGGTCCCGGCTTGGGCATCGTCGCTACTGGGAGCAGCTGAAGGGCCGGCGCCATGGTCATCGACGCTTGGATGCAGCACCCCGGCCAGAGCTGGCTGGACAACGCGATGTTCGACTTGCTGCAGCGCTGGAAGCCGGGCCCTTGGTCGCAGTCTGCGCAGCCGATCGAGAAGACCCTCGAGGCGATGGACGGGGCGGGTGTGTCGTACCATGAAGACGATCAGCGAATCGCGTCGGTACGTCGAGGATCACGGCTTCCGGGCTCTGCGCGCGCTGCCCTGGCTGTGGGGGCTGCCGCCCGACGACCGCCGCTACAACCCGCTGTTCGCGTTCTGCTGCGACCTCGACGTCACGTTCTGCACTCGGGTCGGCATGCCGGCCGTCTGCGTGCGTCCGATCCGGGCCGCCCGATCCCGTATCTCGACAATGTCGCGCAGGAGTTCCCCGACCTGCGGATCGCCGGCGGGCACATCGGCGTCCCGTGGTTGGACGAGATGATCTCACTCGCGACCATGTACCCCAACGTCTACATCGAGACATTGGCCGTCGCGTGCGCCCGATACCCAACCGGGCTGCTCGAGTACATGAAGGAGCACGGGCGCCGCAAGGTCCTGTTCGGATCCAGCCACCCGTTCTGGCCCGCCGCCGACGGCCTCGCAGGGATCGATCAGCTCGACCGCGACGCCCAGACCAAGCAGGCGTTCCTGCACGACAACGCCGCGCGCGTGTTCAGCCTCTCGTGACGGCGCCAGACTGGCTGACGGTCATCGAGCGGCGGTTCCCGAGCTGCGTGATGGTGGTCGTGGGCGGCCCTCGGCCGATCGTCGTCGACCCGGGGTCGCTGACCGACGCCGACCAGCTGCCGCAACTTCTCGCAGGGATCGACCTCGCGACGGTCCTCTGCACCCACTACCACTCCGACCACGTCGGAGCTGTCGCGCCGTTGCAGGACGCCGGCGCACAGGTCGCCGCCCACGCCTGGGACGCCGCCACGATCAACCGCCGCGACCAACAGGCCTGCGCGTCGAAGTGGCTCGACCAGCCCGTCCTCCCCTACCGCGTCGACCAAGCACTCAATGAAGGCGACATCGTCAGCACGGGCGCGGTCGACCTGCACGTGATTCACACGCCGGGGCACACCCTCGGCGGCATCAGCCTCTGGGAACCCGACAGCCACACGCTGATCTGCGGCGACGCCATGCACGAGTGCGAGACGCCGTGGATCGGCACCCCGCACGAGGGCGCCGGCGCGCTGCAGCGCGCCCAAATCACCCTCGACTGCATCGAGCGGCTCAACCCGGCGCTCATCGTCTCCGGCCACGGCGCGCCGATCACCAACCCAGCCACCGCCATCGAGACCAACCGCTGCCGATTGACTCAATGGGCGGAAGACCCGAAGGCATGCGTCATGTACGCCGCCAAGCGCATCTGGACCTACCGCCTCATGCTCGAGCCCATCCCCAGCAACCAGGCGAAGACCAAAATACGCACCGCCCCATGGCTCCGCGACATGGCCTCGAGCATCGACCACGACCCCGACCAGCTCGCAGCCGAATTGCTCGACGCGCTCGCCCCGGCCCTAACAACCTCCGACGGACAGCTCCGCACCACGGCACCACATCGAAGGAGCCCAGTCCGGGTGCCCTGGCACCTCACCGACACGCAGCACTGGACCTATCTGGAGAAAGCGCCGGACAACCGGCATGAGAGAAGGGGATGGAAGAGTCCTACGTCGAAGACCTAGCGAGTCACGATGGCCCCGCCCATGCGTTGGCGACCCGTGAGGGCGCAGCGAAGCGTTGGTATCGGGGTGCGCGCAGGCCGGCTATTGAGCCTCGAAAGCCGTAGTTTGGGGTGCCGACGCGGTTTCAGACGTCGGAAGGCAATACCGGTGGCGGCGCTTTCGCGAGCCGTCAGCGGGCCCCGCGGGGTCGGAGAACCTGTGCATGCGTGTGATCTCTCCATGCTGAGAACCGGGAGATCTCGTGGTCGCCCGTGCCTGTCGATGATGCCCCGTCCTGGATGGTTCGCGGGGTGGCAGATCGGCGGGTGGCGGGACGCGAGGGGAACGCTTAGGCGGTACGCCCTCGATGAACGGCCGCGAGAAGTCGGACAGGCTCGTAGTACCGGTGAAGCTGCCGAACAACGCCGCGCGAGCGGTCGCGGAGGTGGTGGAGGGAAGGGGCCTGCGCAAGGGGAACGCGGCCAGCAAAACGCGTCCCGGATACAGAG
>JBEKRJ010000724.1:0-3226 GCA_049518835.1 Solirubrobacteraceae bacterium | reverse complement strand
CATGAGGACACTGTCGGCGATTCCGCCGGCTCGGTGGTTCCATCTCCCGAAGTCGTGATCTTCACGAGTGCTCCTTCCTTCTCCTTCTCGTCGTTTCTAGGCTACGAGCGCCTCTCACAGGCGCTCGATCGCAGGACGGTTGACAGACAGCGGATCTCCAGCAGCTGCAGGCCGAGTGCCTCGAGCTGGTGTGTGACGCCGTACAGAGCGGACTGGTCCGGGAGCGAGCCGCACAGCAGCGTGTCCTGTCCGCGGCTCGCCGCGGCCAGCGTCGGGAACGCTTGCATCATCGTCGGGCCGATCGGCCCGCGGACGCGGATCTCGTAGCGCCGCGGTTCGCGACCGGCGGTCGCTCTCTTCTTTGCTGGCATGCGATTAGGTTCGCCGTCCGAGGGATGAGCGCGCATCGTCTCGTTCGGATGATTCCGACGGTCGGGTTGATCGCCGGCGGGGTGCAACCATGTGTGTCGTGGCCGACGCGGGAGCAGCCGTCGAATCCACCGTCTCCCCTATGAGGAGGTGGTTGGTTCCGCGGCCCGGCCTGTTCGAGCTGATCAACACCGGGGAGCGTGTGGTGCTCGTGTCGGCGCCGGCGGGGAGCGGGAAGACGTTTCTGTTGCGCTCGTGGATCGCCGCGGCGGGTCTGGGTGATCGGGCGGCGTGGGTGTCGGTGGGGCGTCAGGAGCACGATCCGCAGGTGTTCTGGCTCTCCGTTCTCGACTCGCTGCGCCAGACCGGTGCCGGATCTGAACGGGTGCGGGAGCTGACCGCCACGCCTGATCTGGACGGCGCGAACGTCGTCCATCGGCTGCTGGAGGATCTGAGCTCGCTCCGGGAGCCGCTGTGGCTGGTGATCGACGACCTGCACGAGATCCAGACGGACCAGGCCATCCGCCACATGGAGCTGCTGCTCGGGTCCGCGCCGCCTGAGCTGCGATTCGTGCTGTTGACACGCCGTGATCTGCGGCTGGGGTTGCACCGCTTGCGGGTAGAGGGGGAGCTGACCGAGATCCGGGGCGAGGATCTTCGCTTCACGCTCGAGGAGTCGCGCGCGCTGCTGGAGGCGGCGGGGGTGCGGCTGTCCGACGGCGCGCTCGAGTCGCTGGTCGTGCGGACCGAAGGCTGGGCGGCGGGGCTGAGACTGGTGGCATTGTCGCTCGCCCGCCACCCGGATCCCGAGCGCTACGCGGTCAGCTTCTCGGGCCGTGAGCGCGCGGTGGCCGAGTACCTGCTGGCGGAGGTGCTCGAGCGCCAGTCGGCGGAAGTGAGGCAGCTGCTGTTGCGAACCTCGCTGCTGGAGCGGGTCAGCGGACCGCTCGCGGACCGGCTGACGGGAAGCTCGGGCTCCTATGGGATTCTTGCCGGGCTCGAGGACGCGGGCGCGTTCGTGGTCGCTGTGGATCCGGAGCGAAGCTGGTTTCGCTACCACCACCTGTTTGCGGATCTGCTCGCGCTCGAGCTGCGGCGGACCGCCCCGCAGGAGGTGCCCGGCCTGCACACGATCGCCGCCGAGTGGTGGGCCGAACACGGGTATCTGGTCGAGGCGATTCGCCACGCGCAGGCGGCCGAGAACTGGGGCTTGGCGGCGCGGCTGCTCGCGGACAACTGGATGGGGTTGTACTTGGATGGACGGCTCGCCACCCGCCGCGAGCTTCTGTCTGGGTTTCCCGCCGGCGTGGTCGCAGCGGATCCCGAGCTGGTGGTGCTCGCCGCGGCCGACAAGCGGGCGGCGGGCTCCTTGCATGAGTCTGAGTGGTACCTGAAGCGCGCAACGGGGATGGCGGCGTCGGTGCCCGAAGACCGTCGCGGGCGCTTTACGATCGCGCTTGCGGTCGAGCGACTGGCGCTCGCTCGGGCCCGCAACGACCTTCGGGCCGTTGCCGAGGAGGCGCAGCGACTGCTCGCCTCAACCGAGGCCACGGAATTTGGCCTCGGCGAGGAGGTGCGGACAAGGGTGTTGACCGACCTCGGGATCGCCGAGACGTGGGCCGGCCGACTGGAGGACGCCGAGCGCCACCTCGAGCAGGGGCTGGAAGAGGCCCGGCGGATCTCCAAACCGATGCTCGAACTCCAAGCGCTGGCAAACTGGGCGCTCCTGATCTCCTTTCACCACTCTCTGGCGACGGCGGAGCAGCGCGCCGCGCAGGCGATCGAGCTGGCCCGCAAGCACGGTTGGGAGGAGACCGCACCAGCGGCCGCGACCGCGTACGTCGTGCTCGTCCACGCGACGGTCTGGCGCGGGCGGCTCCGAGAGGCAGAGTCGTGGCTGGACCTGGCCGAACGCGTCCTCGAGCGCGACACCCAACCGACCCCGGCGCTGATGCTGTACGCGATACGGGGACTGTTGGCGTTCGCGCGTGGCCGGCACGCGGAGGCGGCTGCCGCCTATCGGGATGCCGAGCGGATGGAGAGGGTGCTCGTCATGCCGCACATGTTCACGGCGCGCGTGCAAGCGCTCAAGCTCCGGATGCTCGTCCGCGTGGGCGAGACCGAACAGGTGGAGCGAGCCCTCGCGGAGATCGACGAAGAGGTACGCGAAACGAGCCAGATGCGGGTCGTACTCGCGGCTCTGAGACTAGCCCGCGACGATCCACAGGCCGCCGTGGACGCCCTCGCACCCCTCCTCGAGGACTCGACCCCGGTCGAGGCGTCGGTGTGGGAAATCGAGGCGTTGCTGCTGGAGGCGATCGCGCGCGACGCGCTTGGCGATCCCGGAGCGGCGTCGCGCGCGCTCGAGCGCGCGCTCGACGTCGCCGAGCCCGACGGGCTGCTGCTTCCGTTCCTGCTCTACCCGACCGCGGAGCTGCTGGAGCGCCAGGCGCGACTTCGGACCACTCACGCCTCGCTGATCGCCGAGATCCTGAACCTGCTCTCCGGACACGCTCCCGCGGCCCGGCCCAAGGACGCCGCGCCGCTCCAGGAACCCCTCTCCGAGAGCGAGCTGCGCGTGCTGCGCTACCTACCGACCAACCTCCCGGCGCCGGAAATCGCGGCCGAGCTGTTCGTGTCGCTGAGCACGATCAGGACCCACTTGCGCAACGTGTACGCCAAGCTCGGCGTGCACAGCCGCGCAGACGCGGTGAAGCGAGCGCGCGAGCTCGGGCTGCTCTCGCCCTCCTCGCTCAAGCGCTGACCCGGGCCGCCGTCAGTCGGACCTCGCGCGGGGCTCAGACCCTCAATCCGGACAACCTGATGCGCTCCAACCAACCGGTCCACTGACCGAACG
>JBEKRJ010000723.1:0-3227 GCA_049518835.1 Solirubrobacteraceae bacterium | reverse complement strand
TGACGCGCCGCCCAATTCTGTTCCGTGCTCGTCGCTGTCGTCATGCCTCCCAACCCCCTCTGTTGGGACCGCGTGCTACGAGGAGGGTGAGAACCCCCAGCGCCCAGCGCGTTCAACCAGAATTGAGACGAGCCACCAGGCCGTCGGCCAGGATTCTCATCCCAAGCCCGAATGCCGCCGACGGCGCATCCTGCGTCACGGTGGGGTAACGCCCGTAAAAGCAGATCAACCGGCCCCGCAGTCAAATCCGGTAGCCCGCGCCTCTCGCCTAGGCGGACGAGAAGTTTCGTACTAGCAATCTCGCCGCGCAGACCACTGTCACGGAACTGGCCAGCACACGCTGCAGAGCGATGGCCGAATGAGACCGGCCTCCGGGTCGTGTAACCGCCACTCAGTCATGCGCCACGTAGAACGACGAACCACAACCTGTCGGCCACGGCGACGATCGCCTCGGCCACGCCGAGATAGCGCCGATAGAGCACCTCCCCGGCGAGGAGAGCCCGGAGATCGTCGGCTTGGAGCAGCTTCGCCATCGCCTCGCGGTAGTCGCGTTCGACGTGATGGACTGCATCGCTCGCCGCATCCGCCCGCCGACCCGCTTCTTCGGGGTCCTTGCGCAGCAGTTCGAAGCCCGTGACGAGCGCGCGGGTGCCCTCGGCGAGCCGCTCAGCCATCTGACTCGTGTGGGCGTCCGGCGCGTAACCAAGTACCTCGGCCTCGCGCAGGGCGTCTCTTGCTTCAGTGAGGATCCTGTCGATCCGCTCTGAGAGCGCGTACAGGTCTTCCTGGTCTACCGGTGTCGAGAGCGCTGCCTGCAAGGCTGCCAGCAGTTCGCGGCGGGCGTGATAGGCCTCGTGCTGCGCCGAGCGAACGGCCCGCGCCAGGTCCTGACCGCCGGCACGAGACCAGTCCTTGAACGCGTCCATGCCGGCGACAGTCAGCTCGCCCTGCGCTACCAGCAGCGCGACCACGTCAGGCGCGGCAGGGATGAGCACCCGCCACCACGCGCGCCTCGCGGGCTCGGGTGCTCCACCGCGCTCGCCGGAATGTTCTGTCACCGCAGCGCTCCGACGAGCTGGCCGAGCTCAACCAGGCCGGCGCCGAGAACGGCGCACGCGGGCACGGTGATGACCCATGCGGATACCACGGTACGCACCGTGGGCCAGTGGACATGGCGGCGTCTGCGGGCGGCGCCCACTCCGATCATCCCCGACGCGACGACCGTCGAGGTGCTCACCGGCGCACCAAGCGAAGCCGCGCCGAGGATCACCGCCGCCGATGCGCTCTGCGCCGCGAGCCCGTCGAGCAGCCCTCCGCGGTAGAAGCGTGAGGACACCGTCCGAACGATCCGCCGCCCGCCGGCGGCGGTACCCGTCGCGAGCACTAACGCGACGAGCGCGGTCACCCAGAACGGCACCGCGAAGCTTCGGATCGTCCCCGCGGCGACGAGCAACGCGGTCGCGAGTCCCATCGCCTTCTGCCCGTCGTTGGAGCCGTCTGCCAGCCCGACCAGGCCGGCCGTCAGCCAGATCGCCCCGCGCAGCGACCGCGCTATCTCGCGCGAGGCTCGCGGAAGCACCCGACCGAGCAAGCGCCGCAGCCCGGCCGCGGCGAACCCACCCAGCAGCGGCGAGAAGAAGATCGCGACCAGAGTGCCGACCACACCGTAAGGGTGAGCGCCGTGAAAACCACCCCAACCGACAGCTCCCCATCCCGCCTGCGCTGCGGCGGCCCCCGCCAGTCCGCCGACCAGCGCGATGCTCGCGCTCACGGGCACACCTCGCCGGGTCATCAGCAGCGTAAACGCCAGACTCGCCACGCCACCAGCAAGATACGTACCAGGCAGCTCGGCAGGCGGTACGTGCACAAGACTGTTCATCGTCAATGCCACCGCCTCGCCGGCGAGCAGCCCGCCGGCCGCGCTAGCGACGAACGAAAACGCCATCGCGCTGCGATACGAAGCCGCCCGCGTGGCGATCAACACAGCGCTCGCGTTGGGTGCATCGGACACGCCGAGCATGAACGCGAAGCCGATTACCACGACAAACGCGGCGATCCCGGAGAAGCTCAAAGCACCCGCTTCAACGGACCCGATCATATGACATCCCGATCTGATGGGAAATACTCCGTCGTAACTGCTTCACCATCTTCCGGTATTTCACCGATCCGCGTACGGCCGAAGGCCCCCAGAACTAACCCGGCAGTCGCCGGAACAAGCGTAATGCTGGTGGGATCGGTCGAGATCCGGTCGTCCGCGACACCGCGGGGCAGACGCTTGCTGACGCCGGGATGGCGGCAGTGGTCGTATCGCCGGCCGCCATGGACGTCGTGCCTGTCGGGCTGCGGATGACCAGCGGCGTTCGGACCGCCACGCGGCCGAGCCTGCCCTTGTCGGCGACAGCCAGGAACAACCACCACTGCGCCAGCCCCACACCCATCTAGCGCGCGATGGCTAGCAGTCGATGCTGACGTTCTCCTTGGCAACTTGGCAAGGATGCCCTGGGACTGAATCGGCAGCGTTGATCGCTTGCCGGGATCGTTCGTGAGTGTGCGGTCGTGCTCGACGGGCTTTAGAATGCCGGGGTGGAGCCACTGATGGACGGGACCGATCACCTGCGGATCCTAATCGCCAACGAGCGCAAGGACAGACTCGCGCTCGTGGCGCCGATCGTCGTCGCGCTGGGTCACGAGGTGATCGCGCGCGAGGTCGATGTGGAGGACGTCGGGGCGGTGACCGCCAGGGAGCGACCCGACGTCGCGCTGGTCGGACTTGGGGAGAGCTCAGAGCACGCGCTGGATCTGATCGACAAGATCGTTCACGAGGCGGCTTGTCCAGTGATCGTGTTGCTTCACGGGCCTGATCCCGCGTTTGTCAAGGCAGCGTCCAAGCGAGGCGTGTTCGCCCACATCTCCGACGACGACGTCGACGACTGGCAGAGCTCGATCGACATCGTGTTGCGCCGGTTTGCGGAATACCACGATCTTGAGGGCGCGTTCGGACGCCGCGCGTTGACCGAGCGGGCCAAAGGCATCCTGATGGAGCGCCACTCCATCGACGAGTACGCCGCGTTTGAGATGCTGCGCCAGCGGTCACGTATCGACAACCGCAAGCTCATCGACCTCGCCGCCGCTGTCGTCGACGGCCACCGCCTGCTGCCCAAACATCCAGACGTCCCTTAGGCCCCGTGACGTGCAGCTGTCATTCGAAGCCCGCAGGCAGCAAGGGA
>JBEKRJ010000722.1:0-3235 GCA_049518835.1 Solirubrobacteraceae bacterium | reverse complement strand
CAGGTTCGTCAGGTGCAGGTTGGTGGTGGCTAGGACGAGGACTGGTCGGATCACGAGTAGCAGCAGCGGCGTGAGGAGCCAGCCGGTCAGGCCGGGGGCGCGCAGGCCGGTGATCGTGAGCATCGAGCCGAGCATGACGAGCACGAGGAGCTCGAGGGTCTTGCCGGCCGCTTCGGTGCCGCGGTGGATCGCCTGGTGGATCTCGTGCTCGTATTCGTAGCGGCGGTAGGTGAAGCCGGCGGCGAAGACGGCGAGAAGGCCGTAGGCGCCGATCGCCTCAGTGACGTCCGGCCAGATTGACGGCCGTAGCCCGGGCCGGCTCGAAGTCTGCCGCCGGCCTGTTCATGGCCGCGCGAGCGGCAAGGGCATCTTGGCCACTGGGGAGCGGCGGCGCCCTTCCCGCGAGTACCTGGCCGACCGCGGACGCCAACAACTTCGTCGCGCACGAGCCGGATCCGAGCGGGTCAAGGAGATTGGCCGGGAGGACGTCGGCACTCGTCGGCAAGTCCGTGAGGAGACAGGCCCCGTTTCGCCTCTCGAGCCGCTCGAGGATCTCGGCGCCTTAAGGTTGGCGTTGGCCGGCCGGTGCCGCAAGCGGCGGTGTCTGTTCTCGGAACGAGCTGTCGCTGCCTGTGTATGAGCGGCTGAGCGCATCTCGGGCCTGGCGCCAAGCTCAGGCTGACGGCGCGCGCGGGTGCGCTGGATCACCACGGCCCCTGCAGTGCTGATCGCGGCCGGCGGACCAGGGCGCGTATACAGGTTTTGTGAAGATGCTCGGCGAAGGGCCCATCGCGACGTGGTATTCCGTGCTGGTGTGCCGGGAAGACTGGTCGGCGGTTCTGTTGTCGACTGGTCAGAGGCCGAATTGGCACGATCGCACACCCACCCCGTCGCTCGCCGTGCACGCCAGCACAGAGCTCCCGATCATGACGAAGTCGCGTGCGCCGCCGTCAGCAGGAACGCAGGCACGACCGAGGCCACCGCGAGCAGCCGGCACCGGCCACCAGGCCGGCCTGCCGGCCTGCCGCGTGCGTTGTCGACGTGGGCGCTCTGCGGCAGGCCCGCGTCGGCACCGGCTGCCGGCTACCGGAGGACGAGGGGAGGGCGTCTCTCGCGAACCGAGCGACATAGCAGCTGCCGCCAACCGGGTGGCGCCCAGCATGCGCACAACGCGCGAGGCCAACGATGAGCATCGCCGTCCTGGTTGTGATCCTGGTCGCCGTGGCCGCCAGCGGCGCCGCGGCCGGCTACTGGCTGGCGCACATTCAACGGCCACCCTCAGCAGAGTGGCCCGGCAACGTGCGCCAGCGGGTCCTGTTCGCCTTCACCCGACCCGGCGACGTTCATGGCGCGCTCGAATCAGCCCTGCGGCTGGCGAACGCCGAGCGCGCGACGATCATCCCGACGCTTCTGGAGCCGGTCCCCCGAGATCTCCCGCTGGACATCTCACCAAGCGACTCTCGAAACCACTTGCCGCCCGCCGACGTGATCCGGCAGCGAGCCGCCGCGTTGGGTGTTCCTGTCGAATGGCGTGCGGCCAGAGGTCGCACCTATCGCGACGCGCTGCGCAGACTCTTGGCGCACGAGCAGTTTGACCACGTGGTCGTCTCGGCAGCCGACAGCCATCGGATTGGACTGACCGCACACGACTCGGGCTGGCTCCTCCACCAAGGCACCGAAGTCGTCATCCTCCCTGCCGTCCATAACGGAAACGGACCAAGTCTGCCGCCCGACGCACCCGACATGCGACAGTGGAGCGTGCCAGTATCCGTGTCGTGAAACCGGGCCGGCACGGCAAGTCGCTCCCGACGACGCAACGCCAGAGCGGGCCCGTCCCGAGCGCCCGGCGCTCCGGCCCCCCGGTTGCCGCCCCGTCCAAAACAACGCTGAGTGTCGTCAGCCGGCTCCTCGCCGCGGAATATCGTCCCGGATTGTTCATTTCGGCTCGGACCGTGACTCCGCGGAGGGTGATGCCGACGGGTGGTGGGGGTGGCAATCGTCAGCGACCGAGGAGTCTAGTGACGAGGGTGCTCAGCGTGCACGGATTGATGTTGGGCCCACGCTCTGGCGGCGGCCGGCCGGGGGTTTGGGTGAGCATTTGGACGAGCGTGCACTCGGCGTGCGCGATGCCGTCCCGGTGAAGGCCGATCGCGTCTTCTGGTCCGACGCGCGTGTGACAGATCACGCATCGAATCGTTGAGTGTTCTGAGTGAGATCGTTGTGAGCGGTTGAGGCGTGCCCAGATGCGTCGTTGGGCGAAGGCGCTGGGGGTGGAGAGCCGGAATCGCATCTCGTTCCCGCAAACACGCCGAGGTACCCCGGCGGTTCGCGGGTGACCGAAGACCCGTCAGATCTGTGACGGTCCCTCGAGCACGAGCAGTTCGCCGGGTGGGTGGCCCGTGACCAGCCACGTGTTGTTGCGGAGCAGCAGGAGATTTTGCTCGGCGAGGTCGCTGAGCGCTGTGCTGACGGTGGGGCGGCGCGCTGCGACGAGGTCCGCGAGGACGGTATGGGTCAGGCGCAGTGACAGGCTGTACCCGTCGGGGCGGACTTTTCCCCAGCGAGCCGCGAGGCGCCAGACGAGCATCAGCAGGCGCGTGTCGACGCGTGGTTGGTGGACGATCGCCATTTTGACTGCGAGGTTGCGGGAACGTTCGAGCGCGCGGGCGACGAGCCGGCCGGTGAGCTCGGGGTAGCGGGCGAGCCGATAGGCGGCGCGCTGATCGAGGATCGCGAGTCGGGCGGGTTCGATCGCGCGCCAGCCGGTCGTGCGGGGCAACGTGGGTGTGTCGGCGCCCTGCCAGGGTCGGAGAATGTCGCCTTCGCCGAGGAGTTCGGCGCCGAAGCGTCCGTCGATCCCGACGCGGCGGAGCAGCAACCCCTCGAGCACGAGCAGCCCGATCCCGTCCTCGGTGAGCGATCCGAGCTGGCCGTTCCAGTTTCCGCGGTGAAGGCGCACGACGGCCGCGTTGCATTCTTTGATCGCGCGAGCGCGGGTGGGTTCGGGGATCGCCTCGGCGAGGTCGGGGTCCTCGAGCAGGACCGCGTGTGTCACCTCTGTCTTGGTGACCTTGCGGATCGCACGCCGGATGTTGTGCCCACGGGTTGGAGGGGCGTCGACGGCGATCACGCCGTCGTCGGTGATGAGGAACATCATCTGGTAGAAGCCGTCGGCCAGCCAGAAGAGGCGGTCGCCGATCTCCTCGAGCACGTAGCCCTCGTCGGAGACCGCGGG
>JBEKRJ010000721.1:0-3246 GCA_049518835.1 Solirubrobacteraceae bacterium | reverse complement strand
GCGGCGCGCAAATCCGGCGGGCGCCACCGCGACCGCGCATGGGGGGCGATCGAGCGTCGCGCGAGTGTCGTCACCGAGCATCAGGCGCCCGATCATGCCGCGACGCGAGCTGCCCACGACCAACAGGTCCGCGCTGCTGGAGCGCGCGAGCCGATGCAGGCCGCGCGCCGGCGTCGGTGCCTTGACACACGCGAGCGCGGCGGCGAGGCCGAGCCGCTGACCGACCGCCGTGAGGTGGTCCAGTCCGCGCTCACGCACGGACTCGTCGTCGGCGGTTGGCGCGCGACGCAACAACGCGGTGTCGCCCTTGCCCTGATACACGTGGGCGAGCGTCAACCGGCCGCCGCGGCCCTGCAGCGTGCGCCCCAGCGCGATCGCGTCACGGCCGCCCTGGCGGCGATCCACTCCGATCACGATGTTGTCGAACATCCCGATGCACCTGCAGGCTTGTACGGTCACCACCTCGACTTCTCTGCAGCGAGGCGTTTCAGCTACGGTTAGGGCATGTGCATGTGCACAAGGGAGATCGTGGTCGATCCAGCCACGGCTCGCATCCGTGGTCTCCCGCCGTCTGCGACGTGGAAAGCCCCGGCTTAGGAGGATTGGTGACGACCGCAGCTGCGCCGAGTCCACTTTCGTTGTCAGGCGACGAGCTGCAGTTGCTCGACACCTGGTGGCGGACCGCCAACTATCTATCGGTCGGCCAGATCTACCTGCTGTCCAACCCGCTGCTGCGCGAGCCGCTGCGCGCCGAGCAGGTCAAGCCGCGTCTGCTCGGCCATTGGGGGACGACACCGGGACTCAACTTCATCTATGCGCACATGAACCGGGCGATCAAGTCCCGCGCGTTGAGCACGCTGTTCATCACCGGTCCCGGACACGGTGGCCCGGGAGTTGTCGCAAGTGCCTACCTCGATGGAACTTATAGCGAGGTTTACCCTCACATCACACACGATGAGGAGGGGTTGCGGCGGCTGTTCTTGCAATTCTCCTATCCGGGGGGAATCCCCAGCCACGTTGCGCCCGAGACACCCGGTTCGATTCACGAGGGTGGCGAGCTTGGATATTCGCTCGTGCACGCGTACGGCGCAGTGTTCGACAACCCCGACCTGCTCGCGCTGTGTGTCGTCGGTGACGGAGAGGCGGAGACCGGTCCGCTGGCAGCAAGTTGGCACTCGAACAAGTTCCTCAACGCTGCGCGCGACGGCGCGGTGCTGCCGATCTTGCACCTCAACGGGTACAAGATCGCCAATCCGACCGTGCTCGCGCGGATCCCGCACGAGGAGCTGAAAGCGCTGCTGGAAGGGTACGGCTACAAGCCGCACTTCGTCGAAGGCTCCGACCCCGAGGCGATGCACAACCTGATGGCCGCCACGCTCGACGAGGTGCTCGACGACATCGACCGCATCCAGCAACGCGCGCGCCAGGACGGCGAGCTCAAACGCCCGCGCTGGCCGATGATCGTGCTGCGCACGCCGAAGGGCTGGACGGGCCCCAAGGAGGTCGACGGCCTGCCCGCCGAAGGATCGTTTCGCTCCCACCAGGTGCCGCTCGCCGACGTGCGCGGCAACCCGCAACACCTGGCCCAGCTCGAGGTATGGATGCGCTCCTACAAGCCGGAGGAGTTATTCGACGAGGATGGTGCCGTGCGCGCGGAGATCCGCAAGCTGGCGCCGGACGGAGACCTGCGGATGAGCGCCAACCCGCACGCCAACGGCGGGCTGTTGCTGCGCGAGCTCGACCTACCGGACTTCCGCAAGTACGCGATCGAAGTCAGCGCGCCGGCGAGCTCGTGGTCGGAGGCGATGCGCGTGATGGGCGGATGGCTGCGCGACGTGGTCAAGGCCAACCCCAAGAACTTCCGCGTGTTCGGGCCCGACGAGACCGCTTCCAACCGCCTCGGCGCCGTGCTCGAAGTGACCAATCGCACGTGGGAGGCCGAGCTGCTGGCGACCGACGACCACCTCGCCCCGGATGGCCGCGTGATGGAGGTGCTGAGCGAGCATCTGTGCCAAGGCTGGCTCGAGGGGTACCTGCTCACCGGCCGTCACGGCCTGTTTAACTGCTACGAGGCGTTCATCCACATCATCGACTCGATGTTCAACCAGCATGCCAAGTGGTTGAAGGTGACCAGCACGATCCCGTGGCGGCGCCCGCTCGCATCGCTCAACTATGTGCTCTCCTCGCACGTCTGGCGCCAGGATCACAACGGCTTCTCCCACCAGGATCCGGGCTTTATCGACCACGTGATCAACAAGAAGGCGGAGATCATCCGCGTGTACCTGCCGCCGGACGCCAACTGCCTGCTGTCATGCGCCGATCACTGCCTGCGCAGCCGCGACTACGTCAACGTGATCGTCGCCGGCAAGCAGCCGGCGCTGAACTTCCTGACGATGGACGAGGCGATCGCGCACTGCACGCGGGGGATCGGCATCTGGCGCTGGGCGTCCAACGACGATCCCGAGGAGCCCGACGTGGTGCTGGGCTGCGCCGGCGACGTGCCGACGGTCGAGACGATCGCGGCGGCGGGGATCCTGCGCGAATGGCTGCCGGAGCTGCGGGTCCGCGTGATCAACGTCGTCGACCTGATGCGCCTGCAGCCCGAGTCCGAGCACCCGCACGGATTGTCCGACAGCGAGTTCGATGCGCTGTTCACAAGCTCGCGGCCGGTGATCTTCGCCTACCACGGTTACCCGTGGCTGATCCACCGGCTCACCTACCGGCGCACCAACCACCACAACATCCATGTGCGTGGCTACAAGGAAGAGGGCACGACCACGACGCCGTTCGACATGGTGATGCTCAACGACCTCGACCGCTTCCACCTCGTGATGGACGTGATCGATCGGGTGCCCGGTCTGGGCCAGCGCTCGGCCCACCTGCGCCAGGAGATGGTCGACGAGCGGCTGCGCCATCGCGACTACACCCGCGCGTTTGGCGACGACTCGCCGGACGTGCGCGATTGGACGTGGCCGGCCCGGCGTGGCTGACGGTCGTTTGGCGTTAGGCTCCAGCGCGAAACCAGCCGGCGAGAGGAGCGATAGTTGGAGCACGAGCAGAGTACGACGATCCCGGTGTCCCCTGACCGCCTGTACGGAGCGATCGCCGACCTTACGAACCTGGCCAAGTTCGTGCCCCAGCTGACGCTCGTGCGCAAGACGGACGCCGAGCACGTCGACGTCGAAGCCGAATACGACGGCCGCCACCAGGCGGGCGAGGCGTACTTCCGCGTCGATGACGCCGCCA
>JBEKRJ010000720.1:0-3831 GCA_049518835.1 Solirubrobacteraceae bacterium | reverse complement strand
CTACCGCAAAGCGGTGAACGCCGGCCGGCTGCCCGAGGGCGCTTTCCGGATGCCCCTGTCGCCCGCCGGGAACTGGTTCGGCCTGGGCTTCCTCGCGATCGTGCTGGTGCTGCTGGCATTCAACAAGGACACGCGGATCGCCTTGTACGTGACGCCTGCCTGGGTGCTGGTGATGGTGATCGGATATTTGGCCTCACGCAAACACCACATCCGACTGACCCCCGTGCAAGCCGCGGCGGGCCCCAAATCTCCCGAGCCGGCCACGGCTCCTGAGCCAATCGCTGCTGCCATCCCGCCCAAGCCGGCGGTGGCGGCCTCATGAGCCAATGGCTGGTCTGATCGCGAGGATCAGCGCGGTCGGGGCGCGGGTCCTCGCGAAGGCCGCCGAGGTGTGGCAGCAGAGCGAGCTGCTGCTCAAGGTCAAGGAGCCGCTCGAGCCGGAGTACCCGTTGATGCACGCGGACCTGACAATGTCCGCCTACTTCCATCTCGCGCCCGACCGCGCGCGTGCAGGCGACCGAGCGAGCGCTCGAGGATCGTCACCTCCGCCTCGGCCACCGAGCGGGGCCTGCAGGAAGTAGGCCCCCGTATGCGCCGCGAGCCGCCGGCGATCTCGCTCATCGGCGCGAGCAGCGGCAGCCGCCCGTCCGCCGTCTCGACTGTCTCATGCGTGATCGCTGTCGTCGCCGAGCGCGATCCGCGTCGCTCCTGTCCCGACGACGCCACCGCCGATCACGAGGACCCGGGCGGGGGCTACGCCGGTGACTCCCCCCACTTTCATCAGGCCCAGCATCTCGCGGGTGACCAGGTGCGGGGCGATGGCCCCGGGGACAAGCACGGCACCGATCACGACGTCGGCTTCGCGGACCCGACGACGCACGCCGCCGTGTTCGAGGTCGACGGCATCCTCCGCTACTGCGTCGCGAACATGCCCGGTGCAGTTCCGGTCACCGCGACACGGGCGCTGACCAACGCGACCCTGCCCTACGTCCACCGGCTCGCGAGCGTAGGCGTCGACGCGGCGCTCGCCGATGACCCCGGTTTCGCGCGCGGGCTCAACGTCAAGAACGGAGAGATCACCTACGAGCCTGTCGCCACGGCGTTCGCCGAGGGCGCGCCGGTGGCCACTTGGTAGCGATCGGTGATCGCCGAGCGCCACGCCAGTGCCTGCGCTGGCGAGCGTGTCGCGGGGCCTGTCAAGCGGCCGAGGCCGATGTCCGCGGGCGACCCCCCCGGCGGCGCGTTAGCATCGGCCGCGCGTCCCGGCTCGCGAAGAAGAAGCCGGGGTATGTCCGAGCGAGAGGGTGATGCGAGATGACAAGTGTGTTACCGAGCACAGGCCGCCTACAGCTGGACGGCGGCTCGCTGACGATCGACGACGTGGTTGCGTTCGCGCGCGGAGACGCCGAGTGCGCCCTCACCGCCGAGGCCCAGGAGAAGGTCAGGGCGTCGCGCCAGCTCAAGCAGGACCTGATCACGAGCGGGATCCCGATTTACGGTGTCACTACCGGCTTCGGCGACAGCGCGAACCGCCAGATCTCGCCGCAGAAGGCGCGCGCCCTGCAGCGCAACCTGGTGCGCTTCCTGGGCGCCGGCACAGGCCCGATCGCCCCGGCCGAGGTGCTGCGCGCGACCGTGCTGCTGCGCTGCAACTGTCTGGCCAAGGGCAACTCGGGAGTCCGTCTCGAGCTAGTCGAGCGCATCCTCCGTCTGCTCAACAACGACGTCCTCCCGATGATCCCCGAACGCGGCTCGTGCGGCGCCAGCGGAGACCTCGTGCCGCTCTCCTACCTCGGCGCCGCCGTTGTTGGCGAGCGCGAGGTCTTGCACCGCGGCGAGGTCCGGGACACCGCCGACGTCCTCGCCGAGCTGGGCCTGGAGCCCTTCGAGCTCGAATCCAAGGAGGGTCTGGCGATCACGAACGGGACCTCGTTCACGAGCGCGTTCGGCGTCCTGGCGGTCAAGGACGCCGAGGAGCTGGCGTTCCTGTGCGACGTGACGACCGCGATGGCCTCGGAGGCGCTGCTCGGCAACCGTGGGCACTTCGCTGACTTCCTGTCCGAGCAGAAGCCGCACCCCGGGCAGGTCGAGAGCATGCGCATCGTCCACAAGCTGATCGCGGAGTCCCAGCTGTCGCTCGACAGCGAAGAGATCCTCGCCGGTGCCGGCATGCACGGCCTGGACTTCGTCGAGCTACAGCACCAAGTGCAGGACAAGTACTCGATCCGATGCGCGCCGCACGTCAACGGCGCGCTGCGCGACACGCTGGAGTGGGTGAGGCGCTGGATGGAGATCGAGATCAACGCCTCCGATGACAACCCGCTGTTCGACGTCGACGCCGGCCGAGTGCGTAGTGGCGGCAACTTCTACGCCAGCCACCCGGCGCAGGCGATGGACTCGCTGAAGATCGCGCTGGCCAACATCTGCGACCTGATGGACCGCCAGCTCGAGCTCGTCGTCGACGAGAAGTTCAACGTGGGCCTGACTCCGAACCTGATCCCGTTCTTCGCCGACGACGATCCCGAGGCGGGGATGCACCACGGCTTCAAGGGCATGCAGCTGTGCTGCTCGGCGATGGCGGCGGAGGCGATCAAGCTATCCAACCCCGCCAGCGTGCACTCGCGCTCGACCGAGTGCCACAACCAGGACAAGGTCAGCATGGGCACGATCGCGGCGCGCGACGCCCGCTCGATCGTGGAGCTCGCGCAGAACGTTGCCGCGGTCCATCTGATCGCCGTCTGTCAGGCGCTCGACCTGCGCGGCCCGCAGAAGGCAAGCGCGGGGACACGCGCCGTCCACGCCCTCGTGCGCGAGCGCGTCCCGTTCCTGGAGGCCGACCGGCGTACGGACCTCGACATCGCGGCGGCGGTGGAGCTGATCCGCTCCGGCGAGCTCTCGCGCGCGGCCCTCGCGGCATAGGCGCGAGCGGGGTCGCTCGCAGCGCTGGTCACAAGGTCGAAGGCCACCGCGGCGCGCGTCGGCGACGTCGGCCTCGTCACCCCATACCTCGTGAATCACGCCACCCATGATGCCAGCGCGGTGCCGGCCCTTCACCTCGGCGAACTTCGCCGTCGAACCCTCAACGCCGTCCTCCCAGCAGGCGTCACCTCGCTTTCGCTTTCGCGTGGGACGAGCGCCGGGCGGAAGTTCCAATATCTTGTCACGCAGCAGGAGTGGGAGCTCGTGCTGGAGGGGCCGCCGAGTGCCGCCATGATCGTCGTCACGGCCCAGCGCGGCGGCACGATCAGGGAGACGCTCGCGATCGCGAAGGCCTACGTCGAAGCGCGCAAGCTTCATGGGCAGAGCGAGCTGCTCGACGAGATTGTTGCGGCCAAGCCCGAGGTCGACCACGCGCGCTATCACTCGCGTGAGGAGCTCGAGCAGCATGTTCTGCAGCATCTTCGCGCCGCGATCACCCTGCTCGAGCGCAAAGCGGAACCGGACGAGGTCAAGGCCTATCGGCGGTTCGTGCTCGCGCTCGCGGACAAGGTGGCCAACGCACACAGAGACGGCGGGCCGGCGGTGAGCGAGGCCGAGCGAGCCGCGATCGACGAGATCTCTGCAAGCCTCAGCAACCCCTCCAGCTAGAACACGAACTCAGGTTGTGACCGGGACCTGGGTGTGTCGGCCAACCTCATTCGGGGCGCCGCGACGACGATGGTGTATACTGCCTTTGTTTCGCCTTAACCCTCGGCGGGCACCCGCTTTTCCGGCTTCAGAAACTTGGCCGGCGTCGCGCGACTAGTGGGTCGTCCTGTAAGTCCGCTCCCTTATGCTTCGAGGACCTTGCCGGTGTAAGTCCACTTGAACGGTCTGGCGGTTTGGTTGTAG
>JBEKRJ010000719.1:0-3259 GCA_049518835.1 Solirubrobacteraceae bacterium | reverse complement strand
CTAACCGGAGGCGATTGGACTGGCGTCGCGGGCGCGCTCGCGGCGCACGCCCTCGAGATACACGAACGCGACGCCGATCAATGCGCCCGGAATCGCCTCCAACGCCGTCGCGAGATGGGTCGCGTGCCGCCCCGGAATGCTCAAGCCGCTGATCAGGAAGCCGCACAGGGCCGCGCCGATCAGCGCGCCGACGAACGCGCCCACAATCCCACCCCAGTAGCGGTCGGGCAGCCAGATCGTGAAGTGCCACAGCGCGAGGCCCATCATCACCCAGGCGAGCAGGCCCATCAGCGTCGCCGCCCGTGGCGCCGGTTGCGCGTACGCGGCTTGGGGGCCGACTTGGGCCTCTGCACTGGAGCGACGCCCTCGTTCTCGGCGATGTCCGGCGCGGGCGCTACGGGCGCGCCGTCCGGCGCGGGGCCGCTGGGCTCCGCGCGCGGACCCTGAGCCTCAGCCTGCGTGCTGGCTGCGCGCGAGGCGCCGCCCGCGTTCCGCTTGACGGTGGGCTTGGGCCGGCTCGGCGGCTCGTCGTCTTGCGCCGGCGTGTGGGACAGCCGCTTGGTGAGCGTCGAGGTGTGCCCGGTCGGCTGTTCGCGCTCGATCTCGAGGTCGCGCTTCATCTGCTCGAACTCGGCCGCCGAGACGCCATCGGGGGGCGGCTCGGTCAGCCGGCCCGCGCGCCGCGGGCGTTTGGGGGTCGGCTCGACGTCGGCGCCCGAGGTCGCATATGGCGGCACCTCGCCAAGCTCTTCCTCGATCCGCAGCCGGCGCGCGCGGTAGCCGGCTTCCCGCTCCTTCCAGTGCGTGAGCACAGGCGAGGCGATGAAGATCGACGAGTACGCGCCGGAGGCGACGCCGATCAGCAGCGCGAACGCGAAGTCGCCCAGCTCGCCGCCGCCGCCGAAGATCAGCAGCGCGATGATCGGCATCAACGTGCACGAGGTGGTGGCCAGCGACCGGGTGAGCACCTCGGACATCGACCGATTGACGATCTGCGAGAACGCGGCGCGCGGCATTCGCGGGATGTTCTCGCGCACGCGGTCAAAGACGATGATCGTGTCGTACATCGAGTAGCCGAGGATCGTCAGCAGCGCCGCGACGGTCGCGGTGGACACCGTCCGCCCCGTCAGCGAGTACACGCCGCTGGTGATCAGCAGGTCGTGCGCGAGCGCGATCAGCACCGGGACCGCGAACTTCCACTCGAACCGTAACGCGACGTAGACAGAGATCAGCACCAGCGACGCGATGATCGCGATCACGGCACTGTTGGCGACCGTGCTCCCGAACGTCGGCCCGACTGACGTGACGTCGATGTTGGTGCCGTTGTCGCGGATCCCGAACTTGTTGCCGAGCGCGCTGACCACCTGGTCGTGCTGGCTCTTGGACAGGAACTTGGACGAGATTTGGAACCCGTCGGGGCCGTAGGTCTTGTTGTGGCTGAGCTTCTGGACGACGATGTCGCTCGCGCCCGCCGAGCTCAGGACGGTGCGCACCTGCGACTCCGACGCCGAGCGCTCGAGGCCGACCGAGATCCGCGTGCCCGAGGTGAAGTCGATCCCGAGGTTCAGCCCGCGGCCGCCGATCGCGAGCGCGCCGACGAGCAGGATCACGCCCGACATCGTGAAGAAGTACCGGGAGGCGCCCATGAAGTCGTAGCGCCAGACCCGTTTGCTGCCGCCGGCCCCGAGCGCCGAGGCATGCGCGATCAGCCGCGAGCTGCCCATCGTCATCAGGATCGCCTGCGTCGCCATCACGGCCGTGAACAGCGACACGAACGTGCCGATCCCGAGCGTGAAGGCGAACCCCTGGACGTCGGCGGTGGCGAGCACGAACAGGACGAACGCGGTCATGATCGTGACCACGTTGGCGTCGATGATCGCGGTCAGCCCCTTCTTGTAGCCGGTCGCGATCCCCTGACGGATCGAGCGGCCGGCGCGAATCTCCTCCTTGACACGCTCGAAGATCACGATGTTGGCGTCCGCCGCGACGCCGATCGTGAGGATCAAGCCGGCGATCCCCGGCAGCGTCAGCGTGATCGGGATCAGCTTGATCAGCGCATAGAAGTAGAGCGCGTAGACCGCCAGGCCGGCGGTCGCGATCACGCCAAGCACGCGGTAGAAGCTGAGCAGGAAGATGATCACGATCAGCAGCCCGACCGTGCCCGCGACCAGGCCCTCGTGCAGCGCTTGGTTGCCCAGCGTCGCGGACACCTGCGACTCCGAGATCAACTTCAGGCCGATCGGCAGCGCGCCGAGCCGCAGCTGCGTGGCGAGGTCCTGGGCGGAGGTCGTCGTGAAGCCGCCGGTGATCTCCGCGCCCTGATCGCCCGAGATCCCGTCGGGGTACTGCTTGAAGTCGATCGACGGGACCGTGATCAGCTTGTTGTCGAGCGCGACCGCAAAGTGCTGGTTGAGCGTCGTCCCGAGCGTGCTCACGGTCGAGCCGCGGTTGGCGATCGTCGCGGTGACGCTCGAGAACTCCTTCGCACCAGCTCCGGTGAACCCGAAGGTGACGTCCGGGGCGCCGGTCGTGTCGCTGCTCTGCTGCGGGTTGGTGATGTCCTTGCCGGTCAGCGCGACGTCGTCCTTGAGCACGTAGAACTGCGCCGCGGGGCTCGTGAAGCTCGTCTGCCGCGATGCGCTCAGGTCTGCGGCCTGGAGCACGACCCACCCCTGCGGCACCGTCAGCAGCTGTCCCTGTGAGGCGATCACGCCCGCCGGCAGGCCGCTCAGCAGGTCGGTATAGGTGGTATCCGGCCCCGACAACAGGCAGTGGTCCCCGCTCGCCGGAGTTGTGTCGCTCGCCTTTGCTGCGGCGGCGCAGGCGGCGCTGCCCGGCGCGCCGAACATGTAGTACTGCGGTCCGATGTGCGACAGCCGGTTGTTGAACGGCGCCGCGGCCTGCTTGGACGCGAGCGTGACCGCCTGGTACAGCGCCATGCTGCCGACGTCGGGACTGCCCGGCGACAACGCCCCAGAGCCTTGGCTGGTCTCGATCGCGGTCGGGTCTTGGACCTCGAGCTGGCTGGCGACCGTCTTGCCGTTCGGCGTGAGGACGTTCGCCTCCCAGTCGTAGAACAGCAGCTGCGCGGTCGTTCCCACGAGCGCCTCGGCACGCGCCGTGTCGCTCACGTCCGGCAGGCCGACCGAGATCTGGTTGCCGCCATATGTCTGGATCTCGGGCTCGGCGACGCCCAGCTGATCGACGCGCGAGCGCATGATGTCGACGGCGCGCGCGAGTGCCGATGAGTCCACCTTGG
>JBEKRJ010000718.1:0-3269 GCA_049518835.1 Solirubrobacteraceae bacterium | reverse complement strand
CTTGCAAGCAACCCGGTCAGAGCGGAAGTCAGCGGCGGCGTCGCGCTGGCTTCCGCCGCTGAGGAGTTGTGCAATGACGCGGTCGACCCGCCGCGCGCCCGCTTTCATGACCCGCCGCGCATCGCGCGACTCCAGCCGCGCGCCCTGCTCCGCGCGGCAAGCAGGGAGCGCCCGCCGCGTCCGAACTCGGACCGGCGTCGCTGATGCGATCCGCCCCGCTTGTCGCGCAAAGCTGGTCTCGACCCGAGGTCGCCGAGATATCCGTGCGATAACAAGTAACAAGAGCAGGTCCCAACAAACGCGGTCATGGGACTCCTCTGGCCGCTTCACGCCTACACCAGTCACGGCAGCGCAGCTGCAGCTTGGCTGCGCGATGGGCAGCTTGCATGCGTTTCAGAGGGCACCGCTCAGGTGCTTGCCATTGCCGACGCTTCGGCTGGCGCGGAGCGTTCTGGCCGAGTTCATCCCGGGCAACGATGTGGGATTCAAGCCTATTGGCGCTTATCCAGCGTTCCCCGCTGAACACCGACTGGCATGCGCGAGCTAGCGGGACCCCGTCGGATCTTCATACGGTTCGTGGCCGACCTCGCGTCCTTCAATGGGATCCTCGTGCCTGTGGTCTCCGACCTCCGCCCCTGGGTGGGGTCCTCGTACAGTCCTTGGCCAAGGCCGTGTCTCTGGGTAGGGTCCTCGTAAGGCCGTTCGCCGAGCTCGCGTCCCTGGGTGGGGTCCTCGTAAGGCTGCTCGCCGAGCTCGCGTCCCTGGGGTGGGGTCCTCGTTTGATGTAGTCATGGGATTTCTCCTGGTGGCAGTGGTGTCCAACGATTGGCCAGTGTCGGTAGGGGATCGAGCCGCGCGCACCGCCGAGCGATGTAGTCGGCGGTGCGCCCGCCGGGTTCGATGCAGGGGCTCAGTCGGATCCGAACGCCTCGCGAAGGAACGCCGTGGCCTGCGCGATCGCGGCGCGCGTTGCTTTGGTCTGGCTGAGTGCGTTGAGCAGCATGAAGTCGTGACAGGTGCCGTCGTAGCGGACGGTCGTGACCGGGACTCCTGCCTGGCGGAGCTTGGCGGCGTACGCCTCGCCCTCGTCGCGCAGGACGTCGGCCTCATCGACGAGCAAGAGGGTGGGCGGGAGCCCCTTTAGCTGCTCGATCGTGGCCTGGTTGGGCGACGCAGTGATCTCCGATCGCTGCTCCGGGTCGGCGATGTAGGCGTCCCAGAACCACTCCATCGCCTTGCGTGTGAGCCAGGGGCCGTCGGCGAACTCGTCGTAGGAGGCCGTGTCCATCGCCGCGTCGGTGACCGGGTAGTAGATCCCGGCGTGTACGAACTGCACGTCGCCGCGCTCCTTGGCCATCAGGGTTAGTGCGGCGGTCATGTCGCCGCCGACCGACTCGCCGGCGACCGCGATGCGGCTCTGATCAAGGCCCTTCGATGAGCCTTCGCGGGTGATCCACTGCGCGGTCGCGTAGCCTGCTCGATCGCCACGGGATAGCGTCCCTCGGGTGAGTTCGGATATTCGACGAACGCAAGGGCCGCGTTCGCGCCGACCGCCAGCTCGCGCACGAGCCGGTCGTGAGTGCCGGCGTTGCCGAGGATCCAGCCGCCGCCGTGCATGTAGACGATCGCGGGCAGGCTGCCCTCGGCGCCTTGGGGTTTGATGAGCCGCACGCGCGCGTCGCCCAAGGCGGACGGCACGGTGATCCACTCTTCGTCGATCGGCAGCTTCTCGACCGGGCCGGCCTGAAGGTCGTTGAGGACCTTGCGCGCGTCCGCGTAGCCCAGCTCGTAGACGAACGGTGGTTTTGAGGTCGCGTCGGCGAGCTTCTGCACGGCGGGCTCGAGAACGACCTTGTTGGTCACTACAGACATGGATGGTGCTCCTTGGTGGAGACGGTGGTTAATCTGACTTGCTGTCGTGGCGGCCGAGGACAGCGTCGGTGATGGCGTCTATCCCCGCGAGGCTGTTGCCGAGCTCCTGGCTGAGCTCATAACGAGCTGCCAGCGCACGCGGTGCCGTGTAACTCAGCCTCGTCTGGTGACCGTCGAGCCACACGAGAACCTTCAGGGGTAGGTCGAGGGCGGCGAGCGGCGAGGCCTGCATGACCGGCGTCCCGGCTTCCGGGCTGCCGAAGATGACGACCTTTGTGTCACGAAGCGTGAGACCGATCGCCTCGGCTTCGCCGCTGTGATCGATGACGGCGAACAGCTTCAGTCCCTTGGCCGCGACGATCGCACACAGACGCGCGACCGTGTCAGTCACCGACCACGGGCTCAGCTTTGTGACGACCTGTGCCGTGGCGGGGTCCGTTGTGGCCACATGCGCGTTCATCGCTCGCTCCCCGTCAGCAGATCGGGTGCGGTCAGCTCAAAATTCGGGACGACGTCCGCGGACGCTGCCTCCTCGGCCAGCTGGACGCGTCCGCGCGGCACGCGCCGGACCGCGACAAGGAAGGTTGCGGCCATGACGGCGGCAATGATGTAGAAGACGGTCTGGGTCGAGTGCGCGAACGCGAGCTGGACGTCGCGCACTAGCGCGTGTGGCTGTCCGGCGCCCGATCCTGACGCCGACGCGCCTAACCCGAACGAGCTGGCGGTTCGGTGAGCAATGCCACTTGGTACGCCCGCCTTGGTGAGCGCGCCCGTGACGTTGGTATTCACCCTGTGAATGAGGACGGTGCCGAGGACCGCCAAGCCGAGGCTGGCTCCGAAGTTGCGGGCGGTCTGAGTGATGCCCGTGGCCTCGCTGTAGGCCGTGCTCGGGGCACGGTTGACCGCGTCGGTGCTCGCCGGGGTGAGCATCAACCCGATCCCGGCGCCGGCGATCGCCACATACAGCCATTGCTTGCTCAGCGACAGGTCGGTGAGCTTCCCGGCCAGCAAGAAGAACCCCACCGCGCTGATGGCGCAACCAAAGACGATCGCGGGTCGGGCCCCGCGGCGGTCGAGGATCCGCCCCCCGACCTGGGAGGCGACCACGTAGCCGAGGAAGAAGTACAGGAGATAGAGCCCGGCCTGTGACGAGGTCTTCCCCAGGGAGACCTGCGAGTAGACGCTGGCGAAGAAGAAGAACGGGACGAATACGACCGACATCGTCGCCAGCACGGCCGTGTCGGCGGCAAACCCACGATCAGCGAAGATCCGCAGCTGGAGCAGCGGCTCGGGCGCGCGCAGCTCCCAGCGGACGAACGCCACCATCAGGAGCATCCCGACGATCAGCGATACCCACGTCGCCGGGCTGCTCCAGCCCCACACGCTCGACTGCTGAA
>JBEKRJ010000717.1:0-4110 GCA_049518835.1 Solirubrobacteraceae bacterium | reverse complement strand
CCGCGTCGGGGCTTACGCCTTCCTGCTGATCACCGACCGCTACCCGCCATTCAGTCTGCAGACCTAACGGCGGTCTGCTCGGCACGGGGATCGTGGCGCTCGCGAGAGGAATCACGGCCTGACGCTCGAAAGATTCCGGGCCCCATCGTCGGCGGCCGCGCGGCAAATCGGGCACTGCCCCCCTTGCCCCGAGGCCGCGCCCGCCGCCGACCCACTCGCAGCCGGACGCGTCGAACGAGCTGCAGCATGCGTGGTCCCACTCGACGGATGAGAAACGGCCGTAGCCGATCAGCAACCACGGGCATCGTCCCAAAACTCGCCGACTGGCCCAATGCTGGGACGTTGATTTCGGACACGGGTTTCGGACACGCAAAGAGCGATTCTGGGACGCACCCGAGAACTCCAGAGACGTACCGCCAAGCAAGGTGACGTTGATCCTCGGCGCGATGCTTGAGACTCGCCGAACGGACCAAAGATGCCAAGACGAGCGAGAAGACCTCGATGGGAACCGAGGTCTTCTCGCGAAAGGTGGGAGCGTGCAGGACGTCACGTAGGAGGGTATGAGCGGGATCCGTCGATCGCGCGTTGGTTGGACTCGCGGGCGGGATCGGCGCTACACGCGGTTACAGCTGTGCGCGAACTGCGCCCCCGGGATATTTGGTGCTGTGGATGTTTACGTAGTAGTTGCGAGGGCTCTTTTCGATCGCATCGATGATCGCCGCGTTCGCGGCGACGCAGGCCTTCGTCTTGAAAGTCATGCCGGTCGACAGGGGCACGACGATCGGACCGGACACGCCCTTTGCGCCCTTATGGATGTGCGCGAATGTCGGATGCGTGAATCCCTTCAGCGCCGAGAAGGTCCAGCACGCCTGGAGCGTCTTGCCCTTCAGTGTGATCACCGCTGACGCGGTGCCCTTCGGAGCGCCGGGTGGGGTCTCGGCCGGGCCAGTCATTTTGACGCTGTAGGTGCGGCTCGGCGTCGGCGCGGCAGCCCTCTTCGTCGTCGCCTTCTTCGTCGTCGCCTTCTTGGTCGTCGCCTTCCTGGTCGTCGCCGTCTTGGTCGTCGCCTTCTCAGCCGGCGTGGTCGTCGTTGAGGTGGTGGCGGCGGTTGTCGTGGCCGGCGTCTTGGTCGTTGTGCTGGTGCTCTTCTTACTGCTTCCACACGCGGTTACGCCAAGTACAGCGACTAGCACACCCGTAATGATCAGCTTCGATTGCATCGAACCTTCCTCCTGACGGGGTTCACTACAGAAGTCATTTGTGTGAGTGATTGTGTCTTGGTGCGCTTTTGGCAGCGATGAGTGGCTGGTTAGAGCTGCGTTACGTGAGTGAGGACTCGGCAGTCCACGCCTACCCGCCCACGATCTATGCCACACCCAGCCAGCGACCGCATGCGGCTGTTCGTGTTCCAGGGCGCCAGGGCGCTCAAGGGACAGATCCGCGGCAAAATCGGGCGGCAGCGCGGCCCGTGCAGCGCTGCCAGCCGCACATCGCGCAGACGCAACGGTTGCGAGCTCGTCGTACGTAGATGCACGTAGGACAGCTACTGAAGGTGTGGGGCGATCTCAAGGACGGGGAGATCTCAAGGACGACGGAGGTTCGCGGTCCCCCTTCGGCCTCGGCCGAAGGGGGAACCGCACCGTTGATGGCGCAGATTCGCGAGTCCGGGGCGTCGGGGAAGGTCACGAGGGGTTCCCAGTCATCGTCTCGGGTGCGGCCGTGCACGGACGCACCGCCAACCATCCCGGACCGATCGCCGGAGGACGATCTCCGCACTCGTCTCGGGCGCCGCCCCGCCACCCGCAACCGGGGTAGCCGTCGCTCTCTACCCTCCCGGGTCCCGCGCGTTCGTTCGCTGCCCGCCTTTCCCCGTCCGCGCCGGCTAAAGCTGGCGGTTCAGCGCGACGACGCGAGTGACGCCTGCGGCCTCGCGCGACAACGTCGCTGTTGCACGCGCCCAGGGCGTCCGGCGTGGACCGCACGAAACCGCCAGCCGAGTCACACTCCGCGTGAGATCCCGCGAAACCCTGCTATGGGTCACGCTCTCACCACAAGGTGTGACTGAGAACGAACGACGGCATCCGCCCTATCCCTGGTGGGGGTGTTGCTCGGCGTTGACCGGCATGCGCCCCGGTCGGGACGAGAGTTTCGAGCACACGGTGCTCACGCTGTCGTGAGCTCGCGCTCGGCTCGCAGCCAGTTGGTGACCTCGTTGCCTCCCCCCTCTTCCAGCGCGATGAAGTAGGCGCACGCAGAGATCTCGTCGTGACTCGGCGCGCGTCTGCGCGTTGCAGGCGCGCTCGAGCTCGGTGCGTCGTGGACGGCTCGGGTCGGGCGCCGGCAGGGGGCGACGGCGCGCGGTTGGCGGGTTCGGCCGACGTGGCAGCCTCACGCTTCACTCCCGTCACCGGCTTGGTTGGCTTCGCGGCAGAGGCTGGCTTCGTGTGCTTCGCCGACGTCGCCGGCGTGGCTGACTCGCTCGACGTGGCGGCCGCGCGCTTCGCCGGCGCGGCCGGCTTGGATGGCGCGGCCGACGTCGTGCGCTTCGCGGACGTCGCCGGCGTGGCCGACTCGCTCGACGTGGCGCCCGCGCGCTTCGCCGCCGCGGCTGGCTTGGATGGCGCGACTGACGTCGTGCGCTTCGCCGACGTCGCCGACATCGCCGGCGTGGCCGACTCGATGGATGTGGCGGCCGCGCGCTTGGCTCGCGTTGCTGGCTTGGTCGACTCGGCAGTTGTGGCGGTTGTCGAGCGCTTCGCTTCGGTGGCGGGCTTGGCTGGCTTCTGCGTCATCGAACTCCTCCGACGTGCTCGGTCGCCGTAGGCGCCGGCGACGATCGTTGCTTTCAGGTGACGTGCGTGGCCTGCACGCGACCATTTATCGGATCACACAGCGTGGATGTCAAGGCCCGCTCGGCGGGTAAGTGTCCCAGCCGCAAAGTAGGCGGCGCTCGCGCAGCTCATCCGGCCCGTTGGATCGCGCGGTAGACGAACGACCGACGGCGCAAGAGCCTCGGCGCTCGTGTAGGTGTTGTGGTGCCGGCCCAGCGGCGCGGCCCCGACGCGCGCTGAGCGTCCACCGCACCGGGTCCGCGCATCGACTGGCCTGCCGCTCAGTCGCTGTCGGCGTTGACGGCCGCTTTCAGCCCGTCGCCGACTTCGGTGCGGTCGCCGCCTTGATCTCGAGCTCGGCGCCGGTCGCCGGGTTGCGGCCGGTGCGAGCCGCGCGCTGGACGGTCGAGAACTTGCCAAATCCGGGGATCGTGACCTCCTCTCCCTTGCCCAGCGTGTTGGTGACGGCTCATCAGCATCGAGTCGATCACCTTGGCCGCGTCGTCGCGCGCCAGGCCGCTGTCCTCGACCGTGGCGTCGATCAGCTCGGTCTTGTTCATGGATGCCTTGTCTCCCTTGTGTTCGGGGAGGGATCCTCAAACGGCGTGCCGGCGGATGCGTCTCGTATGACCGCGTCGATGAGCAGGCGATGGCCGCCATGCAGCAGCGCTACCGGTCGGCGACGTCGCTGGACCGTCAGCTTGCCGCGGCTGCGCTCGTTGTGGCGAACGCGATGCGGGTCGCGGGCCGTGAGCACGCGCAACGAGTCGCCGACCTGGAGGCGCAGCTCGACGCGCTCGGCGCGGAGTTTGAGGCCGAGACGGAGCATGTCGCGTGGCTTGAGGCGCAGCTGCGCGGCCGCGATGCGGCCGACGGTCAGCCGTCCGCAAGCCAGCTCGCGCGCCCAAGCGCCGAATCGCCGCCGCGGCCTGACGACGTCGGCGACGACGATCGTCGGAACCCCAGGCGGCACGGGACGCGCCTGAATCCGGCGTCCGCGACGGCTAGGAGATGCGGCGAGCAGCTCCTCGATCGCAGCCGAGATCTCGATCGAAATGTTCTTGCTCAAGATCTTGAGCGGAAAGTTCTCGATCGGGATCTCAACGGCTCGGACACCGCTACCAGGGGTGCCGTTAACGAAGCTGTCACGAGGGGCGATGTGGCCCGCAGGAGCGGCGAGCTTGCCAGCAACCGGCGCGCGCCGACGCCGTGACCGCCTTTCGTGAAGGCGATCTGCGCTGATCCGAAGCCGTTTCGGGGTGGCACCGGGACCCGTCGC
>JBEKRJ010000716.1:0-3275 GCA_049518835.1 Solirubrobacteraceae bacterium | reverse complement strand
GTCCCGTACTCCAGACACGGCTCGCCGGCGTCTCGCGCCGACGTGCCAGCTGCTCTCCCTGCTCGGAGCCGCTTGGCTTCGCGGTGCCGATCCGCGGTCCGCCACAGGCCCCGATATAAGAAAGACCGGGACGCAAGCCCGGTCTTCCACCGCATAGGCGCCTTCCAGCGCCGCACCAAGTTCTAGGCGCAGTGTATCCGGATCGCGGACGGAACCGCGGGCCGGCGCGAGGTTTTGCGCTCCTCCCCTCCCGGCCAGGGTGTCATCGCGAGCGCCGCGCAATGTGGCGTTGGCGATGGCTCTCGAGGCCGACACGATCAAGCTCCGCGAGGCCGCCCGCGACCGTCTGGGCGCTGACGTCTTCGACTCTTATCTATCGGAGCTGGAGGTTATCGAGACCTCAGCGAAGCAAGTCGGTCTGCGAGTCGGCGCGACGCTCGCGCGTGAGGCGTCGCGTCGCTGCGGCCCGGTGCTGGCGGGCGTGTGCGGCGAACTGTTCGGCTCGCAACCGGTGCTGCTGGCCGGCGAGGGCGAGTCGTTCGAGCTGGGCGGGAGCGGGGCGAGCGGCGACCCGGCCGGCGAGCCGGCCAAGCCCGCGAAGCCCGCGAAGTCCGGGAAGCGGTCGAAGCGCGGTGCGGTCGGTTTGGCGCCGGGGCGGGTGCGCCAGCGGATCGGTAAGCAAGGTCAGCCGGGAGTGCACGACCGGCTGCGCGCGCAAGCGACGTTCAGGGTGCCGTTCGCGCTTCTCGCGAGCTTGCCGGCGGTCGCGGAGCAGACGCCGGGGCGTCACAGTCGCGAGCGGCCGCTGGAGTATCGCGGCCGGTTCGGGCACGCTTGCTCGTCGGTCACGCTGACCTCGTTTCATCATCGGCTGCTGCTCGGCCTGCTGCGCATCGCCCAGGCCGGCTGTCTGACTGAGCAGGGGGTGAGCTGCTCGGTCAACAGCCTGCTGTTCGCGGCGTTCGGGGTCTGCTCGCGCGAGCAGCCGGGGTACGCGCCGCGGGTGCTGCTGGCGCTGATGGACCTTGTGTGCTGCGAGGCGTCGATGACGGCCTGCTACGACGGCAAGCAGGGGAAGCCGTATATCGCGGAGTTGCGCGCGCTCGTCGCGCCGATCATCGGCCAGGTACGGGTTCGCTGCGAGGACGGGCAGTTGCGGCCGCTGCCGGAGGTCATGGAGTGGGACGATGAGCGCAATTGGTGGCGCCGCACGGTCGGGCTGGCGCGTGGCGGCGGGCACAGCGTCATCGTGCAGCTGGGGAACTGGGTGCTCGAGGATCTCGCCGACGTGGCGCGGTGCGAGCTGGTCGACACGGCGGTGCTGCATAAGGTCAATCCGCGCCGGCTGTTCAGCTACGAGCGGTTCGTGACCGCGGAGCCGTTCGACGAGCGCAAGCACGGGCCGTTGCCGAGCGACGTGAAGGCGCCGCCGCGCAACACCGAATACCGGCGGCTCGATCTGAACGGGACGTCGGTGCGCGACTTCGGCCGCCACGGCCAGGATCTGGACCGGATGATCAACGACATCGTCGAGGACTTCGTCGGCGCTCGCGACGAGCGCGGCAAGTTCGTGCACGGGCTGCGGGACATCGACCGGCAGATCTTCGACGTTCAGGTTCGCTACGGCGCCCGCGGCGCGCAGCTGTGGGTGCTGGGCAGCCGTACCGTCCGCGGCGTCCACACCGGTTTGCCGCGCCGGCTCAAGGCCCGCCAGCGCCGCACGACCAGCCACCGGCTGGCCGCGGGCGCCCCGGCTCGCCGGCAGGCGCGCCGCGAGCAGGCTGCCCACGCCGGCCAGCCGTCCCTCGACGTAGGCCGACAGCCGTCTGTGGCCGGCGGGTCGCTCGCGCGGCGCGGCGTGCCGCTGATCGTCGCGCTCGCCCGGCGACGGGAGAGCAGCGAGACCGACGACGGCGACGGCTGACCCGCCGCCGCCGGCACCGACCCCCTGCCCCTTCCATCGCGACGGACGACTTAGCTGGGGAACGCGTCCGTCCGCCGCTTGATCGCCCGCGCGTCGCGGGCAGCCGGGCGCTGCCCGCACCCCAGACGGATGCGCTCGCGGCAGCCCGCCCGCCCCGCCGGGCGTCGTCCACGACGCCGATCTCGACCCCGTCGCGCCGCGGTCGACGACCGTTCCGTCCCCTCTTCCAGGGCGTGCGGCGCTCGGCGCGGGGGGCTGGCGCGCGCGTGATTCGATTGATCGCGATCTCGGTCTCGATCTATCGCGAGCCGGTTTGTCGATTGATCGCGCCCCGAGAGGCGATCGTACGCGCTCCGGGATCGCATCGATCGGGCGCCCGCCAGTAGGTAAAGGACGGTTATTGTGGACGTTCTCTCCGGCTGCGCCGCGATCTATCTGTGTTTGATGCGATCTATCTGTGTTTGATGACTTCCTTGACACGCCGGGCCGGCGGGCGCGATCGTCCACGTCATGCCAGATCCCCAACCAACGCCTGATCGTCCGCGCGAGTCCCACCAGGAGCGCGAGCGGCGCTATGAGCTGATCGCCGACGCGCTTCGCGAGGGGGCTGACGCGGCTGAGATCGCCCTCGCGCTGGGCGTCTCGCGCCGAGAGGTGATCCCGATGATCGGCGCCGCCCGCCGGTGGCAACAGCGTCGAGACGCAGCCGACGCGAGCGTCCGCGAAGCGCTGTACGACGACATGGTCTACGAGTTGTGCGACGCGGTCTGCGAGGCGGGTGCACCGGTCAGCGCCGAGCAGCTCTCGGCCGGGCCGCTGGGCGCGTCGGGCGCCTGGACGCCGAAGTCGACCGCGACGATGCTTGAGCAAGCTGCGAGCGACGGGTTCTTGCGGCGGCTGGAGTCGGGCGCGTTCGAGCTGACCGTGCGCGGCGTGGTGCGATCCCAGTGCTACCGGCAGGTGTACGAGCAACCGGTCGAGCTTGAGATTGACGGTCGCGCGCTGACGTGGGACGGCCACGAGCAGGCGCGCGCGCTCGCGCGCCGAGTCGCGCTGCAACGCTGGCGGGTCACCCGAATCTCACCCGACGCCTCCTACGACACCTCCAACGAGGACTGGTGAGGCCTCGGCGATGCCCGCGACACTCTTGCCCCCGCGGAAAGGCTCTCCGGGGATGATCGTAGGGGACGACACGCGAACGCGTGTTCGTGCTGGCCCCTCCGAACCGCGTCACCCGCTTGCCGCCCCAACGCTCGCCCGACCAAGGCGAGATCCCGGCGCCCGCACGGCAAAACGGCGCAGCGAGAAGGGGAATCGAGCGGGCAGATGCCCGGCACGCCACGGCCCGTCA
>JBEKRJ010000715.1:0-3278 GCA_049518835.1 Solirubrobacteraceae bacterium | reverse complement strand
GACAACGCGATCCACCCCCGAACGTGCCGCCCATGGGCGTCGGTGACTGTGAGGTTCCCATACCGCAGGGTCCCACCGGCAGTGCCGACGACTGCCAGCGACGACCCGGCCCGCTCGATCCGGCCGTCCGCGCGCGCCGACAGCACTCCGACGATCAGCGTCAAGAGCCCTCGCCCAACGGGACGCCTCGCAAGGCTGAACCCTTGCTCCAGTCCGGTTGAACGCCGCGCGTACCACTCGACGATGTCGGCACGGACATAGCTCACACGGCCGCTCTTCCACATCGGCGCCACTGGGCCGAGCGCCCGCAGGTGGTTAGCACGCCCCAGCCCCATCAGGCGCAAGCGTAACGACGCGCCTGGCCCAGCGAAAGCGCTCACGCCAGCGGGCCCGAACACGGGCCCGACGCCGGCTGCGTTTCCAGCCAGGTCGACATTGGCAACCCGACTGACGTCGCCATTAAGATCGGGCGATGCGCGAGGGCCAATTGGCGCAAGCCCCACCTGCCCCGGCTGGGGACCGGCTACCGGACGTCCCTCGGACGCAATAGACCCATTGTGAGCCGTCACTGAAAACCAACCGCCGAATCCGAGCGCGACCAACAACCAGAGCGCAAACGTGCCCATCCTGGCACAGCCGGGGCGCACGCTCCGACCGCTGCGACAACCCGCGCCGGCGACCGTCATTGACGCAAGCCTCACTCGGCTTGCCCGGTCTGCACGACGTGATACAGCTGATTGTCGGTGGCCCTCGCGAACACGTCCAATTGGCCGCTTGCATTCAGTATGGCCGTCGCGCGAATAAGAGCCAGATTGCCGAGCCCATCCCAACCCGACCAGGCGCCGCCGGGAGCCGTTTGAAAGTTGTGGTTGGCTTGACCGCTGTCCGCGCCGGCGACCAATTCGAGTCGCTGGTCGCTGTTGGCCGCCGCGGCCGGAGGTATTTTCACGGGACCCTCGGGAGCGGCGACGACCTGAAACGCTCCTCCGCCAAATTGCTGGGCTGCGTGGAACACCGCATCGCCATCCTCGCGGGCGAACACCTCAGGCAAGCCATCTTCGTTCAGGGCCGCCGTGGGCGGGCCGATAATCGCGGGGCCGATCGCTTGCCACCGCTGCCAGTTGGCACCCGCATTCTGTTGCCACGTCACGGACACCTCGCTGCCCTCGCCGGCAGCGGACACCGCCACCCTGCCATCGCCATCGATGATCGCCACCGGCGGCCCGCTCAGAGTCGCATCCGGGAAGCCCGGAGCTGGCCACGTTCCATCGTTCTGCTGGATGTTGTGATACAGCCTGCCGTCTTGCGTCCGCGCGAATACCTCAAGCGCCCCATTGGGGTCCGTGACGACCGACGGTGGCTGGGTGATCGGCGTATCGTCGGCGTCGGTCAGTGGAACGAAGGGCCCCCACCTGCCGCCAGGACTCTCCTCTTGGGTCCAAGAAAGCACGCTGTCGACACCCGCCGCGAACACCGTCAGCCTGCCCTCGTTGTCCCGGATCGCCGCCGGCCCGCCGGTCAACCCGCCTCCCAGAATCCCCGGAACCGGATATGTCCCGTTCGCATCCGGCTGCCAGTGATAGAGGTTGTTGTCGGTGCCGCGCGCGAACGCGTGGATCGCGTCAAGATTGTCCATCGCCACCGTCGGCGGACTAGAGACCGTGGCGCCGGGCGGCACCTTGCCGAGTGCGACCCAGTCGGTAAACGACTGGCTTGATAGTGCCATTCATACCCCCAATGAGTTTCGGACGACTAATCCCCGTATCGCGCGCTGACGCGCACTATCTCGTCCGTGAAAGTCTGCCAGCCCCCTAGCTGACCATCCACAGTAGAGTAGCGAGACGGAAGTGCGCAAGTCAAGCGCCCGGGACCTTTTCAGCGACGAAACTCAGGGATGTGACGACTCGTCGCGAAGGCGCCGGCTCCGCAACCGACGTCACCACCGCAGGCGATCCCGGCCACACGCTGCCGGCGCCGGCGGATCAGCCATCCGTCGGGCGCGTGCTGACTACCCCGTCGCTGCACGCCGTGGCGCCCCGGCTTCGATGCCCTAACTGCCGAAGCTCAGTGAGCGCCGGCGACCGCTCGCTCGCGTGCCCTGAGGGCCACAGCTTCGACGTCGCCCGGCAAGGTTACCTCACGCTGCCGGCACCGGGCAAGAGGATCGCGCGCGGTGATACGGCGTCGATGGTGGCCGCGCGCGACGCATTCCTCGCCGGTGATCACTATCGGCCGATCGCAAACGCGCTCGCCGAGGCCGCATGTCAGCACCGCGCCGGCCTCGCCGCCCGCGCTGCTGAGCCGATCGTCGTCGACATCGGGTCCGGCCCCGGGTATTACCTGGCGAGCGTCCTGCGCGCGCTGCCCGGCGCCTGGGGCGTCGCGCTCGACAGCTCGCGCCCCGCGCTGGTCCGCGCCGCGGGCGCCGACCGTAGGATTGCGGCGGTCCGCTGCGACGTGTGGCGTGAGCTTCCGGTCGCGAGCGGCGGCGCTGACCTCGCGATCAACGTGTTCGCGCCGCGTAACGGCGCCGAGCTCGCCCGCGTGCTCGCGCCCGAAGGTGCCCTAATCGTCGTGACCCCAACCGCCCATCACCTCTGCGAGCTGATCGCGGCCATCGGGCTGTTGAAGGTCGATCCCGACAAGGGCACGCGCTTAGACGCCGCGCTGGTCGCGCACCTGCAGCGACATGCGCACCAGCAGATCGAGTTCGAGCTGGTCCTCGACCACGACGAAGTGTGGACGCTGGTGGCGATGGGCCCGAGCGCACATCACCTCGGCGGCGACGAGCTGCGCCGGCGCGTCGAGCGACTCCCCACGCGGGTGCTCCTGACCGGATCAGTCGCGGTGGATACGTTCGTCCGACGCGGACGGGCTAACCCGTCTGCGAGCCGTCCGAGGACCACGGCGCAAAGCGCTTCAGCTCAGCCCGCGCCACGTCGATCACCTCCGTAGAGGTCTCGGACCGTCAGCCGGTACAGGCAATGTCAGAAGTATTCGTCGCCAGGCAACCGATCTTCGACCGGCGGCTCGAGGTCGCCGGATACGAGCTGCTGTTTCGCGGCTCGGTCGTTAGCGCCGAGGCGACGATCACGAGCGCGGAGGGCGCGACCGCGAACGTCGTGATCAACTCGTTTACGGAGATCGGCCTCGACCGGATCGTCGGCACACATCCCGCGTGGATCAACGTCTCTCGCGAGTTCCTGCTCGGAGGGTTGGCACGGACCGTGCCGCCGGGACTGGTGCTCCTGGAGATCCTCGAGGACCAGCTGGTCGAC
>JBEKRJ010000714.1:0-3279 GCA_049518835.1 Solirubrobacteraceae bacterium | reverse complement strand
GTCGAGCGGGCGGCGGGTCATGAAGATGGCGCACCTCTCGGACTCGCTCACAAGCGACGTGTCGCGCTCAGCCATCCGCGCGGCGGAGAGCGAATAGAAATAGAGAGCGAGCGGGAAGCGCTGGGGGCACAACCGCTTCCGCCAGCGCACGAGACTCCGCCCCAGGCAAGCGCTCAGACGCGCCAAGCGCGGCAGAGGGGACATCCGGTGACGATCGGCAGCGCCGCGCCAGCACTGGCAGGCCTTCAGTGCCGCTGCGTCGATCATCGCTACTCGGCGTGTAGGGCGGTGGTGGTTCTGGATGCTCCGGCCCAGGCGGCGGGGCCGAGCGCGGCGGCGGCGGCGATCGCCAGCCCGGCGAGGGCGAGCAGCGCGAGCTCCCCGGTGCCGAGGACGCGCACGAAGCTGTCGGGGAGGATCAGGTTCCGGGAGCTGTAGGCGAGGTGGCGGATGAGTTTGGCCTGGATCATCAGCCCGACGGGCACGGCGATGATCGCGGCGATGATGGTGGGGATGATGGTGGGGATGATGACCCAGCAGAGGACCACCGAGATCGTCTGGGCGGGGGTCATTCCGAGGGCTTTGAAGATGCCGAGGTCGTGCAGCCGTTCGCGGGTGGCCATCAGCACGGAGTTGAGCACGCCGAGCGCGGCCAGTACGGCGATCAGGATGGCCAGCAGGTGGAAGTAGGAAAACTTGATCTGCGCGGCGGCAGACGGGCCGGCCGGGGTGACGACGAAGTAGTTGGCGGATCCGAGACTCCGAGTCAGTCCGCCGATGTAGGCGCCCGTGGTCGTGCCGGACTTTAGGTTGATGTCGTAGCTGTTGACGGCGAGCTTCGCCGCTGCGACGGGCCCGAGCGTCTGCCAGCTGATGAACAGCTCGGGGCCGGGGGTGGGGACGAACACCTCGCCGGCGATCGTGACCGTGACCGCTCCTCCGTTGATGGTGAGCGGGATGGTCTGGCCGACGTGCTTGCCGGTCGCGCTCAGCAGCTGGGGGGTGACGTCGACCTCGCCTGCGTGGTACCAGCGGCCTGCCATCAGCGCCCACCCGAGCCATGAGGGGGCGCGGTTGTAAGCGACCACGCCCACGGGCGTGGTCGTGTGTCCTGGCATGCGGAGGAGAACCGGCACTCGCATACGGGCGAGCATCTGTAGGAGTTTGGAGCGGCTGAGGCCAGGTACTCCGCTGCCGGACCCGGCGGCCCCGAGGACGATGCCGACGGCTTCGTCGCTCTCGGCGACGTAGTCCTGGGTTCCCGGTTCGGAGCCCACGGCCGCCTGCGCGGCCATCCGCTGGCTCGGGGTGAATGGGGCGCTACGCACTCCGCGTGGGGTGACCTGTACCTGGCCGAGTCCTTGGACTGCGGAGTGGTTGAGCTTGTGGATCGAGTCGCTCAGCCCGGTCGCCATCACCACCGCCATCAGCCCGGCCGTGATCGACAGCACCGTGATCGCCGAACGGGCCGGACGGGAAAACGGGGCGGCCAGCCCGACGGTGACAGGCCGTGGTAGGCAGACGGGCGGCCAGACGGTGGGGTAGATATCCGCGTCCGGGGGTGAAGCCGATGCTCTTCAGCACCCCGATCCGGCGATAAGACGCGATCACTGCCGCGGCGACGACGTTGGCGACCATCAACACCGCCAGCACCAGCGCGATGATCGCGAACGTCGTGATGAATGGCGTGTTGACCGACTGCTCCTTGGAGGTCTCCTGTTCGAGGGTCAGATACGACTGGCTGCTGGCGATCGCGCCGGCGCCCAACGCCCGCTTGAGCTCGGTGAGGTCCGCGTTGATCTGCGCGGTCGAACCGGCGCTCGAGAAGCTATAGAACACTTGCTCCTGCGCCGGTGCGCCCTTGGCGCGCAGGAGCGGGATCTCGGCCGGGAGGACCCACCCGCCGTCGTAGAGCACGGTTTGGCTGCCGTCGCCGACGACCTTCAGCTTCGGCTAACCGGGGCGCTGGTGATCGTGATCGTGTCGCCCAGCGGCACCCGGATCGAGGTGGCCTGCGCGATCGAGATCTCACCTAACGCCGATGGCCAGCGGCTCTGGCCGTGGGTGATCGCATCCATGATGCTCGGGTTGTAGGCAACATGGTGCAGTTCCCCGAACGGTGATGCGCGGCCGACGACCGTGAACCGGGTCGCCGAGCCAGTCCTCGAAGCTGACCCACCACCCGCGACCTTCACGCCACGCCGCGAAGGCCTGGCACCAGCGGAAGCGCTGGCCGGCGCCGATGCTCCTGTCGCCGTGCCTTTGTGGGGCCCGCTCTGTGAGTCACCGACGTGCCCTGCAGTGGCCGTGCTGCCCGTGGTGGCCGTGATCGTCGTCTCGGGATACGGCCCCGCGGTGGCGGTGACGCCGTTCAGCCGGCGGGCCTTGGCCAGCTGCGCGTTGGTGACCTTGGCCGAGTTGATCATCACTGCACGCTCGGGCTCGTGCTCGTTGGCGAACGCGTTGGTGAATCCCTGGTTGGCGCTCGTGAGCACTGCCAGCGCCAGCAAAGCTGCCACTGTGGAGAACGCCAGCACCCCGAGCACGACGACGCTCTGGACGACCCGGCGTAGCGCGCCGCCCGAGGCGGCCCGGATCACCGCGACGCCGCTCATCGGTCGGCGCCGACCGAAGTGTCGCTCGCGACCTGCCCGTCGACGAGCCGCACTATCCGCTTTGCGTACTTGGCAGCCAGATCCGGGCTGTGGGTCACCAGCACGAGCGTCTGTGCCTCCCCGGCTATCGCGGTAGCGCTCGATCGCCAGCTTTGCCAACAGCTCAGCGGCCCGCGCGCGGGCGTCACCACGACGCACCCCGGCGAGCTGCGCGGGCAGCAGCACGTTGTCCTGCACGGTCAGGTCCTCGAGCAGGTTGAAGAACTGGAAGACCATCCCGATCTCGCGGCGGCGAAACCTTGCGACCCCGGTCTCGCCCATCCGATCGACCCGCTCGCCGGCGACCGTGACCTCACCGCTCGTCGGCTTGTCCAGCCCGGCGATCAGGTTCAGCAGGGTCGACTTGCCGCTGCCCGATGGGCCCATCACCGCGACCGCCTCCCCCGACTCCACGGCTAGGCTGCATCGTCGAGGGCCGGATGCCCGGCCGCTTCGTAGCGCTTGGTCACACCACTCAGGCGAATCACTCTCGTCCGCGCCGCCGGCGCATGCACCGGGCCCCCGGGCGGCCGGGTGTTGGTCATCGGTTTGCGCATGTGGCTCGGGCCTGCTCGAAAGCTGGCGATTGCGCGTTGACACCGGGCCCGAAGTCGATCGAGATCCC
>JBEKRJ010000713.1:0-3281 GCA_049518835.1 Solirubrobacteraceae bacterium | reverse complement strand
CGTCCGGTGACCGCGCCCGAGATCCGCCGCGACGTGGAGGGCTATAGCGTGATGAACGAGGACGCGTTCGCGCGTCGCTTCTACGCCGACCGCTCGGAGCTGGAGTCGCTCGGGATCGCGCTGACGGTCGAGAAGCCGATCGACGGACAGGTCGAGCAGGAGAACTACTCGCTGCCGCCGGAGAACTTCCACCTACCGCCGGTCGAGTTCAGCGACCAGGAGCTAGCCGCGCTGCGCACAGCGCTGCAGCTGCTCGATGGGGAGTTTGCCTATGCCGAGCCGCTGCGACTTGCGTTGCAGCAGATCTCGTGGGGGCGCCCGAGCCCGCTGCAGGCCCCCGAGCAGCGCACGGTGGCGCTCGGGATCACCGGCGCCGCCGGTGGTCACGACGTCTCGCAACGGCTGGCGAAGATCGAAACCGCGATCTTCCGCCGCAAGACGATCGTGTTCGACTACTACACGATGGAGCGTGACGTGGTCGGCGCACGGCGCGTCGACCCTTACCAGCTGCTGTACCAGGGTGGTCAGTTCTATGTCGTCGGGCGGGCGCACGAGCGGGCCGCGATCCGCGTCTTTCGCCTCTCGCGGATTCGCGGCAAGGTCGGCTACGCGACCAAGGCCGAGCACGACTTCCAGCGTCCGTCGGACTTCGATCCGCGTGTGTATGCAAACCGGATCCACTGGCAGTTCGGGGAGCCGATCGGGACCGCGGAGATCTGGATCGGACACCGGATCGCGTGGCAGATCGAGCGCCACTTCGGTCGTTATGGGGAGATCCGCCATCGCGATGACGGCGACGTGACGTTCCTCACCCAGTACGCCAACGCCCGCCAGCTGATCGCGTGGGTGCTGGGCCTCGGCGAGCACGCGCGGATCATCGAGCCAGCCCGGCTCGCTGCGGACTTCCGGGAGCGGCTGATGCTGGTGATCGAACGCCACACCGGCGCCCCGCAGGTCGCGCCGGCGGCCGTCGCGGCGACGGCGCCGGCGTCCTCGCTCAACGGCGCCCACAGGCCTGATGCAGAGGCAGAGGGCAACGGCCATCACCCCGAGGCCGCGATCCGCCCCGAGCGCTTCGCCCGCCTGGTGACGCTCGCGAGCATCCTGATTGCGGCCGGGCGCGCGGCGCGCCGCCTCGAAGCGGCCGTATTGTGCAACGAGCTGAAGGTCTCAGACCAGGAGCTGCGCGAGGACATCTCGGTGCTAAACGTCGTCAACTTCGGTGCCGGCACGTACGTGCTGTACGCGGAGATCGATGCCGACGGCACGATCGAGGTCGACTCCGAGCCCTACGGAGACTCGTTCGCGCGCCCCGCGCGACTGTTACCGGTCGAGGCCAAGGCACTGATTGCGGCGATCGACCTGATCGGCGAGCACATCCCGGAGGGCTCGCTGTCCTCTGCGCGCGAGAAGGTGGTCGCCGCGCTCGGCGAGGACCCTGCCCGGGAAGGCCTGCAGGTCGCGCCGCCCGGCGGCGACGACGCCGAGATCGCGGCTGTTGTGTCGCGGGCGATCTCCAAGCGCCGGCTGCTGTCGTTTGAGTACTACAAGGAGAACGAGGACGAGTTCTCAAAGCGCGTGGTCGAGCCCTATGCGCTGATCAATGGCCGCGAGGGCTGGTACGTGGCCACGTTCGACCCGTCGCGCGGCAGCGTTCGCCACTTCCGGCTGGATCGGATCAAATCCGCGAGCGTCACCGACGAGCAGTTCGACCAGCGCGCAGACGTCGACCCGGCCGCGGACGTCGACGGCTGGCCGCGCACGGGCGAGGTCCCGACCTCGCGCCGCGCGCAGCTGTGGATCTCCTCGGCGCGGGCGCGGTGGGCACGGGAGGAGCGCACGGTGATCGACGAGCTCGAGGACGGCTCGGTGATCGTCGAGCTCGGCTTCGCCGGCGTCGACTGGTTGGCGCGCGAGGTGCTCAAGGAGGCGGGCGACGCCGTCGTACTGGCGCCCGACGACGCACGCGCGGCCGTGCGCGCGGCGGCCGGCTTGATCGCCGCCGCGTCACCAGTGATCCCCGCCTGAGCCTCGACCGCGCGCCTTCGCGCCCGGTGGCGCCGGTACTTGAGTACGCTGCGGCGCAGATGCGGGATCTCAAGGGCTTGATCCTCTCCGGCGGCCGGGGCACGCGCTTGCGTCCGATCACGCACACGAGCGCCAAGCAACTTGTCCCGGTCGCGAACAAGCCGGTGCTGTTCTACGGCATCGAGGCGATGGCCAACGCCGGGATCGAACAGGTCGGGATCATCATCGCGCCCGAGACCGGCGGCGAGATTCGCGCCGCCGCCGGCGACGGCTCACGCTTCGGCGTCGAGCTCACCTACATCGTGCAGGACGAGCCGCTCGGTCTCGCGCATGCGGTGCTGACCGCCGAGCGGTTTCTTGGTGACTGCGCGTTCGTCATGTACCTCGGAGACAACCTGTTGCAAGGCGGCATCGGCGATCTCGTCGTCGCGTTTCGCGACCACGCACCAGACGCGCTGATCCTGCTGACGCCGGTACCCGATCCGGAGAACTTCGGCGTCGCCGAGCTGCGCGACGGCGCGGTCGTGCGGCTGGTCGAGAAGCCGCCGGCGCCGAACACCGACCTCGCGCTGGTCGGCGTCTACATGTTCACGGCCTCGATCCACGACGCGGCCCGCGCGATCCCGCCGTCGCCGCGCGGCGAGCTCGAGATCACCGATGCGATCCAGCACCTCGTCGACTCGGGGATGCGCGTGGAGCCACACATCGTCAAGGGCTGGTGGAAGGACACCGGGCGCCTGGAGGACATGCTCGCGGCCAACCGGCTGGTGCTCGACACGATCGAGACGCGGGTCGAGGGGCACCTGGTCGACTCGCAGGTCGATGGGCGCGTCGTCGTCGAGCCCGGGGCGCGCCTCGAGCGCTGCGCCGTCCGGGGGCCGGCGATCATCGGCGCCGGCGCCGTGTTGACCGACTGCTACGTCGGGCCGTACACCGCGATCGGCGAGTCGTGCACGATCGACAACGCCGAGGTCGAGCACTCGATCCTGCTTTCGGGCTGCTCGATCTCAAACCTCGCCGGGCGGATGGAGTCCTCGCTGCTGGGCCGCAACGTCAAGATCGGTCGCGACCAGCACCGCCAGCCTCGCGCGTACCGGTTCCTCGTCGGCGACAACTCCGAGATCGCGATTTTCTAACCCGCGACGGCGCGCTAGCAGCGCTCAATGACGGCACCGGTTTCGGCCTGACGCTCTCCGAGGGCCTGATCGAGGCGATGGGCGCGACGCTGAAAGCTGCTCGGGCCGCGCTCCAAT
>JBEKRJ010000712.1:0-3284 GCA_049518835.1 Solirubrobacteraceae bacterium | reverse complement strand
CGCCGGCGGTCTGGTAGCCGTCCATCTCCGGCATCATGATGTCGAGCAGGACGAGATCGGTGTTGGGGTGCTGGTGCAGGCGGTCGATCCCCTCGCGGCCGTTCTCGGCGAACACGACCTTCATCCCGCGCTGCTCGAGCACCGAGGTAAGCGCGAACACGTTGCGGATGTCGTCGTCGACGACGAGCACCTTGCGACCGTGCAGCGGCGCGTCGCCGATCCGCAGCTGCGCGAGCATCCGGCGCGTCGGCGCCGGCAGCTGCGACTCGGCGCGGTGCAGGAAGATCGCGGCGTGATCGACCAGCCGCTCGGGTGAGTCGGCGACCGTGATCACGGCCGCCTTCGCAAGCGCGTCGAGCAGCGCGCGGTCGGTCCTCGCCAAGGTGCCGTCGAGGAACGCGATCACGGGCCGCTCGCGCGACAACTCGTCGGTGGACAGCTCGCGCAACAACGTGAATGCGCCGCTGCGTTGTGGGCCGATGACCGCGATCGCGAGGTCGAACGCGCCCGTGCGCAGCGCCGCGAGCGCGTTGGCGGGGTCGATCCGCTCGAGCGTCAGGTCCTCGCCGCCCGACAACAACGCCGGCAGCTGCGCGTCGGCCGTGTCGCGCTCGTCGATCAGCGCGATCCGCCGCTCGGGGTCCTGCGCGAGCAGCTCGAGCCGCGCCAGCGCGCGATCCACGCTGCGCGGATCGACGGGCTCGTCGAGGAACGCGGCAGCGCCCGCGCGCAGCGTGTCGATTCGGGTGACGGGGTCGCCGATCACGACCACCGGCAGGTGGCGCGTGTCGGGATGCTTCTTGAGCTGCCCGAGCAGCGACTGCACCCGCGGCAGCTCGCCCGACAGCAGCACGGCGTCGACGCGGTGCTCGCGGGCCAGCGCCAGGCCGGCCGTCGGGCGGTGAAAGACGATCGCGTCGGTGCCGCGCGCCCGGATCAGCTCAGACAGCTGCTGCGCGCGCTCCGGGCGGGCGTCGATCACGAGGATCGCTCGCCCGCCGGCGTCGGACGCGGCCCGGTCATCCGGCGGCGGCTGCTCGAGCTCCGACGGCGCCGATCCGTTGCCCGGCGCGACCGGTCCGGCAAGCGCGGCGCCGTTCGTGTGCCCCTCGAGCCCGAGCTCGGCGACGCGCTCGGCCAGCGGCAAGAACAGCGAGAAGCGGCTGCCGTGCCCGAGCCGCGACTGCACCTGGATCTCGCCGCCGAGCAGGCGCGCGATCTCACGCGAGATCGACAGCCCCAGGCCGGTGCCGCCGTACTTGCGCGAGGTCGTCCCGTCGGCCTGCTGGAAGGCCTCGAAGATCGGGCCGAGCTTGTCGTCGGGGATCCCGACGCCGGTGTCGGTGACCGTGAACGCGATCACCCGCTCGGCGCGTTGCAGCGCCTCGGTGGCGAACGACGCGCCGGCGCAGCCCTGGATCGACAGCGTGACGCCGCCGTGGTGGGTGAACTTGAACGCGTTGGACAGCAGGTTCTTGAGGATCTGGCCGATCCGCTGCTCGTCGGAGATCACCGACGGCGGCAGCGCGGGATCGATCTCGACGGCGAACCGCAGTCGCTTCTCGTCGGCCACGTGGCGGAAGGCGCGCTCCGCGTCCTCGCACACGTCGGCGAGCGCGACCGGCGTCATGTCGACCTCCATCCGCCCGGCCTCGACCTTGGACAGGTCGAGGACGTCGTTGATCAACGACAGCAGGTCGTTGCCGGCCACATGAATCGTGTGCGCGAACTCGACCTCGCGAGCCGTCAGCGAGCCGTCCTCGTTCTCGGCCAGCAGGCGGCTGAGGATCAACATCGAGTTCAGCGGCGTGCGCAGCTCGTGCGACATGTTCGCGAGGAACTCCGACTTGTACTTGGACGACAGCGCGAGCTGCGCCGCCTTCTCCTCCAGGCCGCGGCGGGCGAGCTCGATCTCCTCGTTCTTGATCTCGATGTCGCGATTCTGCTCGGACAGCAGTCGCGCCTTCTCCTGCAGCTCGTCGTTGGTCTTGCGCAGCTCCTCGGACTGCGTCTGCAGCTCCTGGGTCAGGCTCTGGGACTGCGTGAGCAGCTCCTCGGTGCGCATGTTCGCGCGGATCGTGTTGAGCACGACGCCGATCGTCTCGGTGATCCGGTCCAGGAAGTCGCGGTGCACGTCGGCGAACGGCCGGATCGAGGCGAGCTCGATCACGCCCAGCACCCGATCCTCGAACAGGACCGGCATCACGAGGACGTCGGCCGCGGTTGCCTCGCCGAGGCCGGAGCCGACCTGGATGTAGCCCGCGGGCACGTCGCGCAGCCAGATCGTCCTGCGGTCAAGCGCCGCCTGGCCGACGAGCCCTTCGCCGATCGTGAAGCGGCTGCGCAGGTCGCTGCGACGCGGGGTGTAGCCGTACGAGGCCGCCAGCACCAGCTCGGTGCCCTCGCCGGCGGACGGCTCGGCGAGGAAGAACGCGCCGTGCTGCCCGTTGACCGTCGGCGTCACCTCGCTCATGATCAGCTGCGTCACCGCCGCCAGGTCGCGCTGTCCCTGGAGCATGCCGGAGATGCTGGCGAGGTTGGTCTTCAGCCAGTCCTGCTCGGCGTTGCGCTGGGTCGTCTCGCGCAGGTTGGCGATCATCTGGTTGATGTTGTCCTTGAGCTCGGCGACCTCGCCCTGCGCCTCGACCGCGATCGAGCGGGTCAAGTCTCCCTGGGTGACGGCCGTCGAGACCTCGGCGATCGCCCGTACCTGAGCGGTCAAGTTGCCAGCCAGCTGGTTGACGTTCTCGGTCAGCCGCCGCCACGTCCCCGACACGCCCTCGACCTCCGCCTGGCCGCCGAGCTTGCCCTCGGTGCCGACCTCGCGTGCGACGCGTGTGACCTCGGCGGCGAAGCTCGACAGCTGCGCGACCATCCGGTTGAGCGTCTGCTTGAGCTCGAGGATCTCGCCGCGGGCGTCGACCGTGATCGTCTGCGTCAGGTCGCCGTTGGCGACCGCGGTCGCCACCTGCGCGATGTTCCGGACCTGGTCGGTGAGGTTGCGGGCCATCAGGTTGACGTTCTCGGTCAGCCCCTTCCAGGTGCCCGACACGCCCGCGACCTCAGCCTGGCCGCCGAGCATCCCCTCGGTGCCGACCTCGCGCGCGACGCGCGTGACCTCGGCGGCGAACGAGCGCAGCTGGTCGACCATCGTGTTGACGGTGTCCTTGAGCTCGAGGATCTCGCCGCGGGCGTCGACCGTGATCTTCTTGGACAGGTCACCCTGGGCGACGGCGGTCGTCACCTGGGCGATGTTGCGCACCTGCGAGGTCAGGTTGGAGGCC
>JBEKRJ010000711.1:0-3284 GCA_049518835.1 Solirubrobacteraceae bacterium | reverse complement strand
AGTAACTGCCGCTCGTCGGCCGACAGATCCTCGGCAATTGCACTCGCCAGCCACCCGTCGCAGCGGCGCGTCAGACGGCCGAGGAGAGCGCTGCGCGGGTCCTGCCTACCGACGAGGACCAGCTGCAAGCTGGTCGATCAGCCCCGCGAGCCTGCTGAGCAGGTCCGGCGCCAGCGCTCGCTCGTCGGGCTCGAGCTCGGCGTAGAAGCCGCGCTGGCGCTCGCGGATCCAGTCGCGGTGGCGGTCCAGCAGCATGCGCCCGCGGAGTGTCAGCCTGACCGCGACCGCGCGGCGGTCGTCGGCCGCCTGCAGCCGCACGACCACGTCGCGGCGCTCGAGTGCGTCGAGGATCCGGGTCGCGGTCGATGCGGTGATCCCGGCGGCCTCGGCCAGCTCCCCCGTGCGGGCCTGGTTGCGATCCGCGAGCGGCGCCAGCAGGCCGTACTGCGACAGCGTCAGGCCCTCCTCGCCGCTGTTCGGCGCCCCCCGCGCGCGCCTGATTGCGCGTGCAAGCGAGTCAAACGCAGTCAGGAACTGCTCCTCGCGCTCGAGCGCATGGTCCGGGAACGCCTCAACCGTCGCCAGCGGATCGCTCATCGGACTTCTCAGTCTACGTGGGTCGCTCGGCGGCGCCGGCGCACGCGACGCTAGTGGCCGGGGAGATGCCAGATGTCGATCACGCCGCTGGAGGCATGATTCATGTAGTCGCCCTCCGGCAGGATGATGCGCCCGCCGACGACGATCGGGCTGTTCCAGTGGCCGCTGCCCGCGGGCAGCGAGATCAGCTTGGCGCCGGCCGCCGGCCGGCGCACGACGAGCGCGCCGGCGCGCTGATCGTATACGTACAACAGGCCTCCGGCCCGCACCGGGCTGGTGCCGGGGGTGGAGTCCTGCCAGGCGACCGACAGGCGGTCGTCGCGGCCGAGCACGTACGCGGCGGTGCCGGAGTTGTCGGCGACGAACACGTACACGCGTCCCGCGATCGTCGCGACCGCCGGCGCGGTGAACACCTGGTCAGAGCCGGGCGCCGGCAGTTGCTGCAGCTCGCCGCCGGTGCGCGACGACGCTGCGCCGGTGGTCCCGTCGAGGCGATCGAGGTCGAGCAGGTCGAGCACGCCGGCCTTGCCGCCCTGGAGCGCCAAGCTGGTGCCCGGCAGCAGCGCGGGCGCGGTGCTGCCCAGATCCTCGTCGTCGGCGTTGAGCTGCGCCTGGTCGACCGGCGTCCAGTTGTGCAGCAGGCCGCTTGCGTCCGGCGCCAACTCGAGCACGCTGTCGCCCCAGTCGGAGTGGCCGTCGAACGGGCCGTTGCCGGTCGCCACGAGGATCGCGCCCGAACCCGGCTCGATCACTGCTCCCGCTCGCGCCCAGATCGCCGAGTCGCTCCCCGCGCACGAGCTCGGCACGAGCAGGCTGCGGCGATCCGAGCAGAGCGAGTTCCAGACGTGGGCGATCACGCCGGTGGTGCGGTCGATCATCACCACGTGGCCTTGGTACGGCGGCGTGTCGCCGTAGTAGCCGCCGGTCACCGCGACCACGTACGGGCCGCTGATGTTCAGCGGCGAGGCGATCTTCTCGCGCGCGGGCAGCAACGTGATCCGCACCGGCCAGTGCCCCGAGCTGACCTGACGGCCGGTCGCCAGCGCCAGCTTGTGAATCAGCCCGTCGGGGCTGGCGGCGTACACGTAGCGACGATCCGGGTCGGCGACCGGAGTCGAGGTCGTCACCTGGGCGCTGCCGCGGTAGGAGCCGATGTCGCTCGGCGTGTACTCCCACAGCTTCTGGCCGCTGCCCGGATCGAGCGCGATCGTCTGCCCGTAGATCGTCGTGACGACGATCACGTCCCGGCGGCGCCCCCCCACGACGACCGCGTGCATCTGGATCGCGGACGCATCGACGGTTCCGTCGATATGCACGACCCGGCGGCGGAGCGCGTGCAGGTCGCCGGCGGTGATGCCAGTTGCCGCCGGACCGAGGCCGCTGCGCTGCGCGTCGTAGTCAAACGTGCTCCAATCGCCGTCGGGCACCGCCGCGGCCGGCGCCGCCGGCGCCCGGGAAGGCGATTCGGCGGCCGTGCCGGTGGCGGGCGCCGTGGCCGGCGAGCGTGTGCCGGAGGATTGCCGAGTCGACGTGCTGGCGCCGTGGGAGCCGCACGCCGTCGCCGTGGCCGCGCACGCAAGCGCCAGCCCGACGCGCCACAACGCGACCAGCCTGGCGCCCGGCGCCACCCGCCGCATCGCGACCGTCATCACCAAGATGGTAAACGTGGCCGTGTGAGTCGCCGCCCGCAAGCGCAGCCGGCGTGACCCGCCGCGCCTGGCTGGCGTTCGCCGCCGCCTCCGTGCTGTGGGGGATCCCGTATCTGTTCATCCGGATCGCGGTCCGCCATGGGGTCACGCCGCCGGCGCTCGCGTGGGGACGGGTGACGCTCGGGGCGCTGGTCCTGACCGGGCTCGCGTGGCGCGCCGGCACGCTGGGCACGCTGCACGGCCGGTGGCGCTGGCTGCTGGCGTACGCGGTCGCCGAGATCTCGATCCCGTTCCCGCTGATCGCCGCCGGCGAGGAGCATGTCGCATCGTCGCTGGCGGCGATCGTGGTCTCGACCGTGCCGCTGATCGGGGGCGATCACCTACGTCAACCCGGTGGTCGCGCTCGCGCTTGGCGTGGTCGCGCTCGGCGAGCGCCCCGGCACCGGCGTGATCGCCGGGTTTGCGTTGATCCTCGCGGGCTCGTGGTTGTCGACCGGCGGCCGCATGCCGCGCCTGAGACGCGGGCGAGCCCGGCGCTAGGAGACCTTGATCAGGACGATCGTGTTGGCGACGAACAGGATCGCGAACAGCACCGTCCAGCGGTTCAAGTTGCGCTCCACGAGCGAGCCGCCGCCGAACGGACCGGCGCCGGTCCCGACCCCGAACGCGCCCGACAGCCCGGAGTCCTTGCCCGAGTGCATCAGCACCAGGAACACGAGCACGACGGAGATTGCAACCTGGACGATGTCGAGCAGCGTGGTCATCGTCCCGTGATCGTAGCGCCGGCCCCGTTGGTCGATCGTTCGCTGACACCGTCGAGCTGATGCAGGATCTCGACCGCCTGCGCCCGCAACGTACGGTCAATCGCGTCGAAGTCCTCGTCGGACAGCTTGCCGGTGCCGTGGTCCAGCTCGGCGTCGCGGATCTCGCGGTACTTCGCCGCGCGGGCGGCCTCGAGCTCGGCCGACCGCCGGTCACCGTCGGGCGCGGCCGCCGCGACCCGGCGCAGCGGCCCCGAGATGAACAGCAACACCGCGG
>JBEKRJ010000710.1:0-3286 GCA_049518835.1 Solirubrobacteraceae bacterium | reverse complement strand
CGAGCTCCAGGCCCGCCGCCCGCAGCAATCCGAGATCTATGTCGCTGGCTTTCACCACCGTCGCTTGCGCCAGCCGCACGGGCACGCTCATCGGCCGCTCCCCGGGGTACGACCGAGGTGCTCGACGAACTCCTCGGTCGACAGGACCGTGCCCTCCGCCTCGACCATCCAGTCCACCTCGCCGTACAGGCGGATCTCGCCCGCCGCGCGGTCGCCCGGCTCGACGCCGGCTTCGGCGAGTTGCTCGTCGGCCAGCTTCGCGCCGACGTGGTCGGTGGCGATCACCTGCTTCACGACACTGATCATCGTAGACCTCCAGTGGTTTCCTGTCAGGTCGGGGGCCAGACGATCGCCCGTCGAGTCGCCTCAACCATGCGGTTACCCGTCGTCTCGCCATGCTGCGCTCCGTGGGCGGGCGCTCCCGCCGAACGCGGACCACGGCGACGATTCTCACCTTCGCGTGATCAACAGCACGCCGGATGAGCCTGTCGCCGGTCGGCGGATCGCTACAACTTGCGTCCCGTCCGCCTGCTCGCCGCCCGCGCGCATCCGCGGCCGTGTGGGCCGGCGATCGTCCCGATCACGTCCGCGATTCGGCGCAGGAGGTGCTCGACGCACAGCTCGCACAAGCCGACCGCCTCCCGGTCCGTCTCGCGCAGCAGCGCGTACTCCCCGCATCGATCGCAGCCGTCGAACAGCCTCCGCGCTGCAGGGTTCGCCGCCGCGAACACCCTTGGCGCGCCGAGCCACGCAAGCTCCTCGGCCATGGCCGTGAGCAGCCCGCCGACGGTGGCCGGCGCCGTGAGACGGGCGGCGTCGAGCTCGGCGAGCGGATCGACGCGGGCTTCGCACCCGTCCATAAGCGTCCCGTGCTCCTCCGCCAGCAGGATGTGGATCAGGGTCTCGATCATGCTCGTCTCCTTCGTGGGTCTGTCGTTGATGCCAGCAAGCCGTGGCGTGGAGCCCGGACGCAGACGCCTGCACGCCCCGCCGCACGCTCCAGCTCGACTCGCTAGCAGTCGTCGTACGGGAGCTCGTCTGCGTGCCGCACCGCCACGCTGCGGCAGATAGGACAGCCGCAGAACTCCGAGCTCCAGCTTCCAGAGCACTCCGCATAGAAGCCAAGCTCCGGGTGCGCCCCCCAGATATACGACCACGGATCCAGCTGCGACGGTGCCTGCACACCGTCGCCCGACGCGCACTCCCGATCCCCACGCCAGCACGGCACGGCGATCTCCGAACGCTCGGCTACCCGCTCGTCGCTGCTGCTACTCGACACCATGTCGTCTCCTTAATTCGTTGGTCAACCACTCCACTACTTCCACGATCGCGCTGGCGGAGCGCGAAGCAGACGCCCCGCACTCGTCGCCCGCGCCCCCGCCACGTCCGTCTCGCCGTCCCAGACCGCGATCGAATTACGCCCGGCCTCGCCCCCGCCGTGCCCTCAACCCCGTCGCCGACGCGACGATCGAGACGTCTCAGACATCGCTCCTTTCACATCAGGGTCAGAACCACGAGCGCCGCGATATCGCAGCGCTCAAGCCTTCAACCGCGGACGTCCCACACGCCCAGTCCCAGTCGCCCGAACGGTCAGCTGCAATGCGCGCAGCCCGCGCAGGACATCGACCCAACGCCCGGCCTGAGCCTCCCGGCCGGTAGCGCCACAGCCACATGCGACCTTGCGCGGCGGCCGCTCGTGTTCCCGTCGCGAACCTCCGAGAGCCCCCAAGACCGCAGACAAGTCTGCCGGCGCCCCTGCTCGCACGAGCATCAGCGACCCCCAGCCAGCCGTCCGCGCGGCCCTCGGCAGCCTGCACAGCCGCGCCGAGGCCGTCGGCCCAGCACGAACGATGAAGCCCACCCTCACGCCACGCAGTGCAGCACCGCGTCCCGGACCCGCGAGCCCGCGAGCCTCCGCACGGCGACAGGCCCCGACAACGACCAGGCTCGGCCGCGAGCACCCTCACAGGGACGTTGACCGCGCGGTACCCCCGCCCCGGACGCCCGAACCGCCACCGCCCCCCTCGATCGACACTCTCGTCGCCACGACGTGGCTTCGCGCCGCGTACGCCGGCGATGGCGGCCCGGCCTCACGCATCAGGCCGGACCACCAACTCGCGCGAGCATTCGTCCCGAGACCGCCACCACACCGGTCGCGCGTTAGCTCACGGTCGCGGATCTTGGCCTGAGCTTCACGACACGGAGGCGGTGCGAGGCAAGCCGTCAGACCAGACCCACGTCGAGCGCAACAGGACCCACGGAGCATCAGCCCTATAAAGCGAGTCCTGGGGCGCCAATCGAGTCCACTCGGGAAACGAACGGCTATGCGAGGTACTACGACACTGCGAGGTACTACGAAGCCCCGTCACGCGGGGAAGTGCTTGCTATCGGCAGAGCACAAGAAGAAGAGGACGCAAAGGTAGCACCCACAGCAGACACCAAGCAACCCAGCGGCCCAAACCCCAGCAGCCAAGGGCCAAGCCGGTCACCAAACCGGCTAGCACACCGATCCTCACCGCCGCCGCTGACATCGAGTCCGATCCGTTCTCCGAGGCGCTGCCGAGAGCGTCAAAACCGCGGTCAGCCCGACAGGGAAACCAGCGCGAAACGAAATGCTATCCAAGTCACGGCGTCAAATCATCGTTTTTGCGTTCTCGATCTTGCCCGTTTGCAGGGCATTTGTCTGGAGACGGGCGCTATTGAAAGGGGCACCTTAGCGAAGAGTGCGGCCCCCTTCGCCGTACTTTTCGCAAAGGTCCCGAAAACCACGGCTTTGCAGGTAATTCGCGGGAGAGGCGCGGCTGACCTTAGCGAAGAGTAAGGGCACCTTTCCGAAGAGTTCCGCGCGATCCGCGCAGCCGCGCTTTGGGTAGCTTTTGTACGTTGCGCGTCGGGGGCAGCCGGACGTGCTGCGGTCGCCGTTCACCGGCATGGCCGAACCGGGTGGGCCTTGGCTATGACAGGTGCAGTGTGGCGATCCCGGAGTTGCATCACTCGGGCGGTGTCGTGTCCAGTGCCTCGTCCGCCGAGCGACCCGCTTGGCGCTGTCGACCGTCCAGGTCATGCTGTGACCATTCTCCGTGCCCCTCCGCAAGGAACGGTCACCTGGCAGCCAGGCGCGAGGCTGTGAGTCGTGGGCAGACTCTCGCCAGGGCTGCGCCGCAGCTTCTCATAGGTCATCCTAATCTTTGCCTCGATCGCCGCCGGGGCAGGGCCACGGCTTCTTGCCCGCTGCAGGGCCTAGAGCAGACCAGCCCGTCCCGGCGGTGGTGAGGTGCCGCGAGCG
>JBEKRJ010000709.1:0-3294 GCA_049518835.1 Solirubrobacteraceae bacterium | reverse complement strand
CCTAGCCACGGCGAAGGTCAGGATTGCGTCAGAGATCATCCGGGTCCGGCAGGGATGAGCAGCTTCATAAGCCTCGTGAGTTATGTGCAAATCGCGCCGATGGCACATCGTCGCTTGCGTCCACGCAACGGTCAGCGGCGACGACGGTGCTCGCGCGCCTCGCGGCGCCCCGCACGACGCTCGCGCACCGCTAGCTCCTGGTCGACGCGGTCGAGCTCCGGGGCCGGCCCGTACAGCCGCCAGCCGTTGCGGATCAGCGGGATCAGCACCGCCAGCGCGACGAAGATCGGCCAGAAGAAGCCGCTCGCGCCGCTCGCCGCCCAGATCCCCGTGCAGACCAAGAACGGCGCCAGGCTGCCGCCGGTCTGCTGCAGCAGCCGCCGTTGCAGCTCGCCGCGGCGCGCTGCAAGCTCGGCGCGCTGCTGCTGGAAGGTGACCGGGAGCGCGGGCAGGTCGGCGCTCAGCGCCCGCAGCTCGTCGTCGGCGCGCGCCTGGTAGACGGCCTGGACGCGCTCTGACAGCTCGTCGTCGCTGAGGCGCCCGGCGGCGAAGTGGTCGCGCAGCTCCTGTGCGGCGCGCTCGCGTTGCTCGTCGGAGACGCGGTAGCCGGCGGGGTCGGGCATCGGCGTCGGGCCCTCAGGCCCCGTGACACCGCTTGAACTTCTTCCCCGAGCCGCACCAGCACGGGTCGTTGCGCCCGACCTGCTCGCTTTGGTCGACGCGACGCTGCTCGACGGGCGGCGGCGCTTCAGGCTCCTCCGCGCCGGCCCCGGCCGCGGCCATCGCGACCGCGCTCGGTTGCGCCGCCGAGCCGCCCGAGTAGGTGACGTTGCGCGAGCCCGCGGTCGAGCTCGAGCGCGCGCTCACGGGGCGCCGCTGGGGCACGGGCGGTGGGCCGTTCTCGCCCTGCACGGTCACCTGGACGTGATAGATCATCCGCGCGAAGTCGCCCCAGATGCTGTTCATCAGGTCGCGGAACAGGTCGAACGCCTCGTTCTTGTAGGCGACCAGGGGCTCGATCTGGGCAAACCCGCGCAGATGGATGCCCTCGCGCAGGTAGTCCATGTCGTACAGGTGCTCGCGCCAGCGCTGATCGATGATCTCCATCAGCAGGAAGCGCTCGACGTGGCGCATCAGCTCCTCGCCCAGCTCCTGCTCGCGGCGCTCGTACAGCGCCGCCGCCTCGCGCTGCAGCAGCTCCACCAGCTGCTCGCGGTCGACGCGCTGGGGATCGACGCTCGCGACCTCGGCGGTCGGGCTGAAGATCTCCTCGACGCGGCGCAGCAGCCCCTCGACGTCCCAGTCCTCGACGAAGTCGCCGGCGGTGTACTCCTCGACCAGCCGGTCGATCAGGCTCGCGATCTCCTCGCGCGAGGCATCGCTCATGTCGCGACCCTCGAGGATCTCGTCGCGGTAGCGGTAGATCACCTCGCGCTGCTGGTTGAGCACGTCGTCGTACTCGAGCGTGTGCTTGCGCTGCAGGAAGTGCTGCTCCTCGACCTTGCGCTGGGCCTTCTCGATCTGCTTTGACAGCATCCCCGCCTCGATCGGCTCCTCGTTGCCCTCGTCGTCGAGGGTGCCGAGCCGGTCGAGGATCTTGTAGATCCGCTCGCCGGCGAACAGTCGCACGAGGTCGTCCTGGGCGGACAGGAAGAAGCGCGACTCGCCGGGATCGCCCTGGCGGCCCGAGCGGCCGCGCAGCTGGTTGTCGATCCGCCGCGACTCGTGGCGCTCGGTGCCGAGGATGAACAGGCCGCCGGCGTCGAGCACCGTCTGGCGCTGGTCCTCGACGCGCTGCTCGAGCGTCGGCAGGATCTTCGCGTAGTGCTCGTCGTAGTCGGGCACCCCGGGCGCCAAGCCGAGCTTGGCGAGCTCGAGCTGGGTCAGGTGCTCGGGGTTGCCGCCGAGCTTGATGTCGACGCCGCGACCGGCCATGTTGGTCGCGATCGTGACCGCCCCGGGGGCGCCGGCCTCGGCGATGATCTCGCCCTCGCGCTCGGCGTACTCGGGCTTGGCGTTGAGGACCGTGTGCGGGATCCCCTTGCTACGCAGGCTGCTCGACAGCAGCTCCGAGACCTCGACCGAGATCGTCCCGACGAGCACCGGCTGGCCGCTGGCGTGGCGCGCCTCGATCTCCCGCGAGACCGCGCTCCACTTGCCGTCCTTGGTCTTGTAGACCTGGTCGTTGTAATCCTTGCGGACCATCGGCATGTTGGTCGGGACCTGGACGACCGGCAGGGTGTAGATCTTCATGAACTCGGTCGCCTCGGTCAGCGCCGTGCCGGTCATCCCCGCGAGCTTGTCGTACATCCGGAAGTAGTTCTGCAGCGTGATCGTCGCGAGCGTCTGGTTCTCCTCCTGGACGCGCACGCCCTCCTTCGCCTCGACCGCCTGGTGCAGGCCCTCCGACCAGCGCCGGCCCTCGAGGATCCGCCCCGTGAACTCGTCGATGATCTTGACCTCGCCGTCGATCACGGCGTAGTCGACGTCGCGGGTGTACAGCGACTCGGCCTTCAGCGACTGGATCAGGTGGTTGACCAGGTGGCCGTTCTCGGCCCGGTACAGGTGGTCGACGTTGAGGAAGCGCTCGGCCTTGGCGACGCCGCGCTCGGTCACCGCGACCGTCTTGTGCTTCTCCTCGAACTCGTAGTCGAAGTCGGCGACGTACTCCTTCTTGGAGCGTGGGTCCAGGCCGTCGGGGGTCTTGCCCGGAATCATCTTCGGGGCCAGCCGGGCGAAGCGCTGATACAGATCGGCCGCCTGCTCGGGAGCGCCGGAGATGATCAGCGGCGTGCGCGCCTCGTCGATCAGGATGTTGTCGACCTCGTCGACGATCGCGAACGTGTGGTAGGGAGACTTGCCCTCCTCGGGCTTGGGTCGCCCGCCGTGCTGGACTTTCTCCTCCAGCGACTTGGCCATGTTGTCGCGCAGGTAGTCAAAGCCGAACTCGGAGTTGGTCCCGTACGTGACGTCGGCGGCATAGGCGTCGCGCTTGTCCTCGTAGGGCTGCATGTTCTGCAGCACGCCGACGCTGACGCCGAGCATGTCGTAGATCGGCTTCATCCACATCGCGTCGCGGCGGGCGAGGTAGTCGTTGACGGTCACGAGGTGCACGCCGCGCCCCGCCAGCGAGTTGAGCACGACCGCGAGCGTCGCGGTCAGCGTCTTGCCCTCGCCGGTCTTCATCTCCGCGATCGAGCCGTCGTGCAGGACCATACCGCCGATCAGCTGCACGTCGAAGTGGCGCATCCCCATCGCGCGCTTGCCGGCCTCGCGTACGAGCGCGAAGCACTC
>JBEKRJ010000708.1:0-3294 GCA_049518835.1 Solirubrobacteraceae bacterium | reverse complement strand
GACGCGGAGGCGGCGCTGCGCGAGCGCCTGCTCGAGGTCCGGCGCGAACGCGGACGGGGTTGAAACAAATACCCTCAATTACATGCAAGCCGCCACCGCCACGATCACTGATCAACTCGAGTCCTTCAACCCCGCGACCGGTGCCCTCCTCGGGGCCGTCCCGATCACGCCGCCCGGGGAGGTGCAGGACGTCGTCGCGGCGGTCGCGAAGCTGCAGCCCGCGTGGGCGAAGCTGACGCCAGCGGAGCGCGGCGCCTACCTTGACCGCGCCGCGCAGGTCGTGCTCGACGAGTGCGACGAGATTCGCGACCTGCTCGCCTCAGAGCAGGGCAAGCCTCGCAACGAGGCGTTCTCGATGGAGCTGCTGCCGACGATCGACGCGCTCAAGTGGATCGCGCGCGAGGCGCCGGAGATCCTCGCCGACGAGAAGATCGGGATGCCGCAGTGGTTCTTGAAGAGCAAGCGCTCGATCTTCACCTACGAGCCGCTCGGCGTGATCGGCGTGATCTCGCCGTGGAACTACCCGTGGAGCATCCCGCTCGGCGAGGTCGCGATGGCGCTGATTGCCGGCAACGGCGTCGTGCTCAAGCCAGCCTCGCTGACGCCGCTGATCGGCGAGCGGATCCGCGCCGTGTTCGAGCGCGCCGGCGTGCCGCGAGGACTCGTGCAGGTCGTCCACGGCGCTGGTACGGGAAGCGCGCTGGTGCAGTCGAGCGTCGCGAAGGTGTTCTTCACGGGGTCGGTCGAGGTCGGGCGGACGGTCGGCGAGGCGTGCGCGCGCCAGCTCAAGGGCTCGGTGCTCGAGCTCGGCGGCAAGGACGCGATGGTCGTGCTCGAGGACGCGCCGCTCAAGCATGCGATCGAAGGAGCGGTCTGGGGCGGGTTTGCGAACGCCGGCCAAACGTGCGCGGGGATCGAGCGCGTGTACGTGGCGCGCTCGATCGCGGAGCGGTTCATCGACGGCGCGATCGCCGGCGCGCGGGCGCTGCGGGTCGGCGATCCGATGGGCTGGGACACCGAGATCGGCCCGATGGTCTCGCGCGACCAGTACGAGCTCGTCTGCGAGCTCGTCGACGACGCGGTCGCACACGGGGCGACGCTGCGCTGCGGCGGCCCGGTGGCAGGACCGGCGGGGTGCGAGGCGGGCGCCTACTATGCGCCGGCGGTGCTGACCGGCGTCACGCACGAGATGCGGATCATGCGCGAGGAGATCTTCGGGCCCGTGCTGCCGATCGTCGTCGTCGACTCCGAGCGCGAGGCGGTCGCGCTCGCGAACGACTCGAGCTTCGGCCTCGGGGCGTCGGTGTGGAGCTCGGACCGCGCCAGGGGCGAGCGGATCTCGCACGAGCTGCAGGCGGGGATGGTGTGGATCAACGACCACCTGTTCAGTCACGGCGCCTGCCAGCTGCCGTGGGGCGGGGTCAAGGACTCCGGCGTCGGGCGCACGCACTCGCGCTTCGGCTTGTACGAGTGCACGAACATCAAGCTGCGCACGTGGGAGCCGTCGGTGTTCGGCGACCCGTGGTGGCACCCCTACGACGAGACGCTCGGCAAGGCGCTCAAGCAGACCGCGGCGGTCCTGTACGGGCAGCCGGCGATGCGCGCCGGCGCGCTGCGCGCCGACATGCGGCCGCTGTTGCGGCTCGGCGCTCGGATGACGCGCGACGCGCTGCGGCGCTCGTGACGGTTGCCGGTCCGAGACGACGTATATATAAACGCACAAGTCGTATAGATTCATCGTCTGGCTAAGCACCTGATTGACCTAGACGAGGACGCGCTTGACGCGGCGCGAGCTGAGCTGGGCACCAGCACGATCAAGGACACGGTGAACGAGGCGTTGCGCCGCGCCACCGTCGCGCGGGAACGCTGGGTGGCTGCGGCCCTAGATGTACTGGCTGAAGCTGAGCTCGTCGACCGCGCCGAAGCGTGGCGCTGAGGTTTCTGCTCGACACGAGTGTGCTGACGCGCCTCGGCCGATCCGAGGTCCGTGCCGTGGTCCAGCCGCTCGCCGCGGCCGGCCAGGTTGCCCGCCCGACGATCTGCGATCTCGAGGTCGGCTACTCAGCGCGCAATGGCGCCGAGTGGGACGAGCTGCTCTCGGCGCTCGATGCCTTCGGACGTGTGGAGACGACCACCTCGCATGTGCGCCGAGCGCTTCAGGTTCAACGCCTGCTCGCCAAGCGCAGCCGGCGCGGGCGCAAGATCCCGGATCTGCTCGTAGCGGCAGCCGCCGAGCAGCTTGACCTGGTCGTTCTCCATTACGACGCGGACTTCGATGTGATCGCCTCGGTGACTGGTCAGGCATGCCGCCGGGTTGTGCCCGCCGGAACCACGGCGTAGCCTGACCGGCTCGCTCGGGTCAACCCTCGCGTGCGCAGCCCCAACCCGGCGCCAGCTACCCTCTGGCTTGATGCCCGCCCAGGCCTATCGCGGCAAGACATGCGTATGCCAGCTGCGCAGGGGGATCTGCGACCAGTCGTGCGTGCAGGACATGCTGCAGACCCCGTTCTACATCGCCTGCCTGCGCCTCAAGAACCGGCGCTGCCTGGTCGTCGGCGGCGGCGATGTGGGGCTCGAGAAGGTCGAGGGGCTGCTCGCCTGCGACGGCGACGTGACGCTCGTCGCGCCCGACGCGCACCCGGAGCTGGCGGCGCTCGCGCGCGAGGGGTCGATCCGCTGGGAGCAGCGGCAGTATCGGGCGTCGGACGTCGACGGGTGCCTGATCGCGATCGCGGCGACCGGCGACACCGACGTCAACATCCGCGTGTTCGAGGACGCCGAGGCGCGCTCGATGCTCGTCAACGTCGTCGACGTGCCGCCGCTGTGTAACTTCATCCTGCCGGCGATCGTCCGCACCGGGCCGCTGGCGGTCGCGATCTCGACCGCCGGTGCCTCGCCGGCGCTCGCCAAGCGGATCAAGCGCGAGATCACGGAGCTGTTCGGCGAGCCCTACGCGCAGCTCGCGGTGCTGTTGAACGACGCCCGCGGATGGGCGAAAGCGACGTTGCCGACCTACCAGGACCGCAAGGAGTTCTTCGAGTCGATCGTCAACGGCGAGCCCGATCCAGTCGCGCTGCTGCGGGCCGGCGAGGTCGACGAGGTGCGCGAGCTGATCGCCGCGGCGCAGCGCGTCAGCGCGCCCGCGTGAGCTCCGGGCTGACGCACCTCGACGATGTGGGACGGGCGCGGATGGTCGACGTCGGCGCCAAGGCGGCGAGCGAACGGCGCGCGGTGGCGCGCGCGCTCGTGCGCGTGTCGCCGGCGACCGCGGCGGTCGTGCTGGCGGGCGACGCG
>JBEKRJ010000707.1:0-3300 GCA_049518835.1 Solirubrobacteraceae bacterium | reverse complement strand
GTCCGGCGATACAGTGCGCCGCCGGCGTCCGCTCACGGGGCAGAGCCCAAAATTGACGGCGCTCAAGCCGACTGCGGCCGGGCGATCTCGCGCTTGAGGATCTTGCCGGTGGGGCCCTTCGGGAGCTCGTCGACGAACCACAGCTCGCGGGGGTACTTGTAAGCCGCGACCTGATCCTTGACGAACGCTTGCAGCTCGGCCTCGGTTGCCTGCGCGCCATCCTTGAGCGTCACGGCCGCGCCGATCTCCTCGCCGTACTCGTCGTGGGGGAGGCCGATCACGGCGGCCTCGCGGACGGCCGGATGCTCGTAGAGCAGCTCCTCGATCTCGCGCGGGTAGACGTTGTAGCCCCCGCGGATGATCATGTCCTTCTTGCGGTCGACGATGAAGAAGTAGCCGTCCTCGTCGATCCTGGCCATGTCGCCGGTGTGCAGCCAGCCGTCCTTGAGCGTGTTCGCGGTCGCCTCGGGCTTGTTCCAGTAGCCCTTCATCACGTTGTGGCCGCGGATCACGATCTCGCCGACCTCGCCCTGGGGGACGTCGGCGCCCTCCTCGTCGACGACCTTCATCTCGACGCCCGCGATCGGGGTGCCGATCGAGCCCGCCTTGCGCTCGCGGTCGGGGTGGTTGAACGAAGCGACGGGCGAGGACTCCGACAGGCCGTAGCCCTCGAGGATCTTGCAGGCGAAGGCCTGCTCGAAGCCGCGCAGCAGCTCGACCGGCATCGCCGAGCCGCCGGACACGCACAGCGTCAGCGTCGAGGTGTCGTACTGCGAGCGCTCCGGGCAGTGCAGGATCGCGTTGTACATCGTCGGCACGCCCTCGAACAGCGTCACGTGGTCGCGCTGGATGATCTCGAGCGCCTTGGCGGGCTCAAAGCGGGGGATCAGCGTCAGCGTGCCGCCCGCGAGCAGCGTCGCGTTGAGGCCGCAGGTTTGGCCGAAGGAGTGAAACAGCGGCAGCGCGCCCAGCGTCACCACGCGCGGGCCAAACCCGAACAGGTCGCGCGTGACCTCACAATTGCGCGTCAGGTTGAAGTGCGTCAGCTCAGCGCCCTTGGGCGTCCCGGTCGTGCCCGACGTGTAGAGGATCACGGCCGTGTCCTCGTCGGCGGTGTCGGCCACCTCGGCGTGCGGCTTGGCCTTGGCGACGAGCTGCTCGAACTCGCCCGGGGTCACGACGACGCAGTCGGCGCCCGCCTGCTCGGCGCCGGCGACCGCCTCGTGCGCGAACCCGTGCCAGGTGAACATCAGCTTCGCGCCGGGGTCACGGAGGTAGAAATCGATCTCGCGCTGCTTGAGCAGCACGTTCATCGGCACGACCACGCCGCCGGCGCGCAGCACGCCGAAGTAGACGACGGGGAAGTACGGGACGTTCGGGAGCATGATCCCGACGCGGTCGCCCGCGACGAACCCTCGCTCGTGCAGCAACCCCGCGAGGTACGTGGTGGCGACGTCGAGCTGGGCGTAGGTGAGCTCGATGTCGTCGAGCTTGATCGCGACCTGCTCAGGGTCGCGCGCGGCGGATTGGGTGAGGATGTTCGCGAGGTTCATGGCTTGTTGGCACTTTGACAATATCGTGATCGCGCCGGTTCGGTGATCGCTTTCGGAGAAGATGTGAGCGATCGCGATGGATCTGCTGCGCAACCCATTGACGCGACCGGTGGCGCGGCTCGGAGCCGCGGCCCAGAACGCGCTCGAGGTCGCGCGCTTCGGCGGCCTCGCGATCGACGAGCCGCCCTCGCCTTACGAGGTCGTCCGCGAGCAGCGGGTGTACAGGCTGCGTCGGTACTACCCGGGCGCCGCGGACGGGCCCGCGGTGCTGCTCGTGCCACCGCTGATGCTGGCGGCCGAGATCTACGACGTGTCGCCGTCGACGAGCGCCGTCACGACCCTGTTCGAGCACGGCGTCGATCCGTGGGTGGTCGATTTCGGCGCTCCCGAGCGCGAGGAGGGGGGACTCCAGCGCACCTTGACCGACCATGTGCTCGCCGTTTGCGACGCGGTCGACCACGTCCGCGGCGCGACCGGGCGCGACGTGCAGTTGGGCGGCTACTCGCAAGGGGGGATGTTCTGCTACCAGGCCGCCGCCTTGCTGCGCAGCGACGGGCTGGGATCGGTGATCACGTTCGGCAGCCCGGTCGACACGCGGCTCGGGATGCCGTTCGGCCTGCCCGAGCAGGCCGCCGCGGCGGCCGCCGGCCTGGCGGCGGACGTGCTCGGCCGCTGGGCGGTGCCGGCGTGGGTCAGCCGTACCGGCTTTCGGATCTTGGACCCCGTCAAGTCGATCCGCAGCCGGATCGAGTTCCTGCTCCAGCTGCACGATCGCGAGGCGCTGCTGCCGCGCGAAGGACAGCGCCGGTTCCTGGAGGGCGAGGGGTGGGTGGCGTGGCCCGGACCGGCGCTGGCCGAGTTCCTGCACCAGTTCATCGAGCACAACCGGATGCTCGAGGGCGGGTTCGTGATCGAGGATCGGCTCGTGACGCTCGCCGACATCGAGTGCCCGATCCTGTCGGTCGTCGGCACCGTCGACGAGATCGCGCCGGCGCCGGGGGTGCGCGCGATCCGCCAGGCGGCGCCCCGCGCCGCGATCTACGAGCTGGCGCTCGAGGCCGGCCATTTCGGCCTCGTCGTCGGCTCGAAGTCCAACTCGGTCACGTGGCCGGCGGTCGCCGGCTGGGCGCGATGGCGGTCGGGGGAGGGGCAGCGCCCGGCGCAGATCTTCCGCGTCTCGCACGAGGCGGCGCTGGCGCGCAGCCCGGCCGTGCGCAGCCGCGTCGGCTACGGCCTCGAGCTCGCCGGCGCGGTCGGGACCGAGCTCGGCCGCTCGGTGCTCGGGACGGCGACGCGAACCGCGCACAGCATCCGCGAGCTGTCGCGCGAAGCCGTCGCCCAGCTGCCGCGCCTGGCGGCGCTGGAGCAGATCCAGCCGAGCACGAGGATCTCGCTCGGGTTGCTGGTCGAGCAACGGCGCCGCGATGCGCCGCACGGCACCTTCTTCCTGTTCGAGGACCGCGCCCACACCGCGGCGCAGACCAACGAGCGGATCGACAGCGTCGTCCGCGGCCTGATCTCGATCGGGGTCCGTCGCGGCGAGCACGTCGGCGTGCTGATGGGGACGCGCCCGACCGCGCTCGCGCTCGCGGTCGCGATCAGCCGGCTGGGGGCCGTGTCGGTGTTCCTGCGGCCCGACGGCGATGTCCGCCGCGAGGCGCGGCTCGGCCAGGTGCAACGGATCATCGCCGACCCCGAGCGCGCCGCGCAGGCCGCCGGGCTCGGGACCGTGCACACGTTCGTGCTC
>JBEKRJ010000706.1:0-3764 GCA_049518835.1 Solirubrobacteraceae bacterium | reverse complement strand
GAGGACTTCTTGCTCTCGCCCTGGGCCGCCGCGCCGGCAGCGCCCGCCGCGCTCGCGCCGCGCTGACCGCGGCTGCCGGGACCGGACAGCATCCGGATCACCTCGTTGCGAATCTTCTCCGAATCGGCATCGAAGTCGAGCAGGATGCGTGCCGCGACGCCCTCGTTCTCACGCACCAGCCCGAGCAGGATGTGCTCGGTGCCGATGTAGTTGTGACCGAGACTGAGCGCCTCGCGGAGCGCAAGCTCCAGCACCTTCTTGGCCCGCGGCGTGAACGGGATCTGGCCGGATGTGACTTCCTCGCCGGAGCCCACGATCCGCACCACCTGGGCACGGACACGTTCGACCGTAATGTCAAGCGACTCGAGCACGCGCGCCGCGAGACCCTCTTCTTCGCGCAGGAGGCCGAGCAGGATGTGCTCGGTGCCGATGTAGTTGTGCTTGAGCGTCCGCGCCTCTTCCTGCGCCAGTACGACAACCTGGCGGGCACGCTCTGTAAATCGCTCGAACATGGTCCTTCTCTTTATTTAGGCCGGATACTCGTGCGTAAGGTAGGTCGCGGTGTTTTTCTGTCTGTCTCCCCCAACGCTGCCAGAGTCGTCAAGGTAGACCCGCCTGCAGGGACGCCAACGAGGCCGTCCACTCCACGTATCGACCAGATCGTCGTGCTGCATGAGCGGAAACGGTCTCTTATTCGGGCCATACGCCAGTCTACCAGCCGGTCTCGGAGCGCTGAGAAGCGTTGACCGCCGCGACGATGCAAGTTCACACGCAGTTCACCCGCACGCCGACGTTGTCGCTCGCCTCCACCCCGCACCGAGCTCGGCTGCAATCCCAACAGGCCGTCAACCATCCACTGAGGGTAGCGGGCGCTCCGCGACCGGTTGCGGCCTTGCTGCGAGGCCGCCCGATCGGCGCCGGCGCGGCGGGGCGAGGCGCGGCGCGGCGCGGCGCGGCGCGGCGCGCTTGACGCTAATCGCGCATCGCCGGGAACAGCACGACCTCGCGGATCGAGCGCGTGCCGGTCAGCGCCATCAGCAGCCGATCGATCCCGATCCCGACCCCGCCCGTCGGCGGCATCCCGTGCTCAAGCGCCTGCAGGAACGCCTCGTCATAGGGCTGCGCCTCGTCGTCGCCCGCGCTCGCCAGCCGGCGCTGGGCCTCGAACCGGCGGCGCTGCTCGTCGGGGTCGTTGAGCTCGGTGAACGCGTTGGCGATCTCGATCCCCCCCACGTACGCCTCGAAGCGCTCGACATACCCCGGGATCGAGCGATGCCGCTTGGCAAACGGCGACAGCTCGACGGGATAGTCGAGCAGCAGCGTCGGCTCGGCAAGGCTGGGCTCGACGTGCTTTGAGACCAGCTCGTCCACGAGCTGGGGCCAGCTGTCCTGTTCGGGGACGGCAAAGCCCCGCGCGCGCATCGCGGCTGCGAGCGCGTCGCGATCGGACAGCTCGGTGAGGTCGAGCCCGGTCCGGGTCCGCAGCGCGTCGACGAGCGTCTCGCGGCGAAACGGCGCCAGCTCGCGCCCGATCACAGCGGCGACCATCGCGATCAGGCGCTCGAAGCGGTCGGCGACGTCGAGATAGTCCGCATACGCCTCGTACCACTCGAGCATCGTGAACTCTGGGTTGTGCGTCGTGTCGACGCCCTCGTTGCGGAAGTCCTTGCCGAGCTCATAGACCCGCTCCAGGCCGCCGACGATCAGCCGCTTGAGGTACAGCTCGGTCGCAATCCGCAGGTACAGCCGGCGGTTGAGCGCGTTGTGGTGGGTCGTGAACGGCCGTGCCAGCGCGCCGCCGTACAGCGGCTGTAGCACCGGCGTCTCGACCTCGATGAAGCCCTCGCCGTCGAGGAACCGCCGGATCGCGGACACGACTCGGGCGCGGGTGGTGAACAGCGCGCGCGCGTCCTCGTTGGCGATCAGGTCCAGCTCGCGGTGGCGAAAGCGGGTCTCGACGTCGGTCAGCCCGTGGTGCTTGTCGGGCAGCGGCCGCAGTGACTTGGCCAGCAGCGTGAACGCCTGCACGCGCAGCGTCAGCTCCCCCCGACGCGAGGCAAACGCGATCCCGTCGACGCCGATCAAGTCGCCGAGGTCAAACTCCAGCAGCCGCTCCAAGCCCTCGGCGCCAAGCTCGTCGACGCGGGCCTGCAGCTGAATCCGCCCCGAGCGGTCCAGCAGGTCCAGGAACGCCATCTTGCCCTGGCCGCGGCGCGCCACGAGCCGGCCCGCCAGGCGGTGGCGAGCACCGGTCTCCTCGCCGGCGGCCAGCGACTCGTGTGCCGCGCGGACGGCGGCGATCGGCTCGACGCGATCGAATTCGTGCGGGTAAGGATCGACGCCCGCGGCGCGCAGCGCGGCCAGCTTCTGACGCCGAGCGGCGAACACGTCCGCGTGCTGGTCGCCTGAGCCGCCGGTAGCCTGCGGGGGCTCATCGCCCACCGTCGGGCTACCTCCCGCCGACGTCGATCTTGGTGATCGTCAGCCTGCGTTCTCCCTTTGGCGTCGAGAACACGACCTCTTCGCCGCTGCGGCGGCCGAGCAGCGCCTTGCCTACGGGCGATTCGTTGGAGAGCTTCATCTCGAGCGGGTCGGCCTCGGCCGAGCCGACGATCATGTACGTCGTCGCCTTGCCGGCGCCGTCCTGCACCTCGACCGTCGTGCCGACCCGGACGACGTCGGTGCCGAGATCCGAAGCGTCGATCACGGTCGCCGAGCGCAGCTTGTCCTCGAGTTGCGCGATCCGCGCCTCGAGCATCGCCTGCTCGTTCTTGGCGTCGTCGTACTCGGCGTTCTCAGAGATGTCCCCGAACTCGCGCGCCTCCTTGATACGTGCAGCGACCTCGCGCCGGCGAGTCGTCGACAGATGGTCGAGCTCCGCCTTGAGGTTGACGAGCCCTTCGGGGGTGAGGATTACGTCCTTGGGCATTGCGGTACGCCTGTGTTGAGGGATCTGGACGAGAAAAACCCGCCTGTGAGCGGGGGAGCCACGCGCCCTGCCGGCGTGGGCGGACGAGTATAGACACCGCGATCTGCGCCGCTTCGCGGGCCGGCGCCGGCGCGGGCTGCGGCGGTGTGCGCGGGCGGCGGCGGCGCGGCAGCGGGACTGTGTCGGGTCGCCGGCGCGCGAATGTCGCAAGTCATGCAGCGCCACGGCCGCCCCAGCCGCAGCCTCACCCACTCCACCGCCTACCGCCCGGAGCGACCGATCTAGTGGCCCATCCTGCAAGGATGCACCAACTAGACCTTCAGCCGCACGGCCACCGAGGTCGGCCGTCCGGTCGCGTCGAGCACCCGGAAGTCGATCGTCACGCGCTTGACCTTGTGGCGGCTGACCTTGCCGGCCAGCGCGCCGCTGACCTTCAGCAGCGTCGCGCTGATCGTGACGGTCGCGCGGCCGGTGGCGCGCTTGAACGTGATCGTCAGCCTGCCGCCGGCGAAGCGCGCCTTGAACGATGCGCCGGTGAGCTTGATGCTCTTGGCCAGCGTCTTCTGCTTTAGCCTCGCGAACGACAGCCCGCCGGGCAGCGACACCGTCACGGAGCTCACGGCGGGGGCGTTGGAGCCGGCGCTGATCGTGAACTTCAGCTTCGCCTTGCGGGTCTTGACGCCGCTCAGCGCCGCCCCAGACACCGTCGGCGGGCCGGGCGCGACGACCGTCCATGTGAACTGGGCGCTGCCCGAGTTGGTGAACTGATCGGCCGCCGAGACGGTCACCGTCGCCGCGGCCGGCGCCGTCGGGGTCCCCGAGATGACGCCGTTTG
>JBEKRJ010000705.1:0-5172 GCA_049518835.1 Solirubrobacteraceae bacterium | reverse complement strand
CCAGCGCCGCCGTGCGGCTGACACAGTCAACGTCAACGACAGGCACCCGCGAATTCGCGGCACTGCGCTTGCCCAACCCGGAACACCCGCCAAGAAGCTCTTCTTTGTCGGGCCCCCCGGCCCAAGTAGAATCCATGCACAGGAACGTCAGTAGAGGCCGATAACGAGGAAGTCCTCCTGCGCGGCCTCGTGGTGGTCGAGCGACATTGGCTGTTCCGGCTGCGACCAGAACAGGCTCACGCCGAGGTCGTCAAAATGCGCATCGCCCTCGCCACCGAAACGACAGACGGACCGCATACGGTTGTGCAGCCAGCGCGCGTCGCGCACGTTGACGACAAACCACCCGGCGGTCACTGGGACGCCGTTCTCCAGGACTGCCTCCGTCATCCGATGCCTCCAATCGCGAGCTCAAGCGTTTGCTGCGAAGTCTGACGGCCGCTTCTGGTTTGGGCTACAAGCGGAAGCTCCTCGCCGGGGCCGACGTGGCCCACTTAGGGGGCCCCTCGAGCGGCGACCGCCCGACCTGCTCGGAGTTAGCTGGTCTGGCGCTCGCCAGCTAGCGCCCAAGAGAGCGCCAGAATCCACCGATCCCCAAACGAACCGGTTGGAGAGCGACCCGTCGCCGGGCTGTTGCGCGCTGGTCGTGCTCTTGGTGTCGAGCGTTTTGAGACCGTAGTTCCTCCGGGCGCGTTGTTGCGCGCCCGGAGAAGACTGCGGTCCGGTCAGTGACGGACCCTCATGGGTTGGCTCGTGGGGACGGGGTCGCCACGGTGCCGCCGGCTACGCCGCCAGCTCGGCGTCGACCTGCTCGCGGGGGATGCCATCCAGGGGAGGAAGGTCGAGATGATCATAGAGCGCGGGCGATCTGCGCCATGCTCATGTCGCCGCGGTCGCGCATCGCCAGCGCTGCGGCCTTCTTGTCGGCGGTGAGCTTCACGGGGCGGCCACCGAGCCGGCCGGCGGCCTTGGCGACTTCGCGGCCGGCCTGGCTGCGTTCGCGGATCAGCTCGCGCTCGAACTCTGCAAGGGCGGCGAACAGGTGCAGCTGTAGCCGTCCGCCGGCGGTGGTGGTGTCGATCGCCTCGCGCACTGAGTGGAAGGCGACGTGTCGCTGCTCTAGCGCGGCGATCACGTCGACGAGGTGGTGGAGGCTGCGGCCGAGGCGATCCAGCCGCCAGACCACAAGCGTGTCGCCTGAGCGCAGCTGGTCCAAGCACGCGTCGAGCTGCGGGCGCTTGCGGATCGTGCCGGAGCCGACGTCGCGGAAGATCCGCTCGCAGCCGGCCTGGTTGAGCGCGTCGAGCTGCAGCGCGAGATCCTGCTGGCGGGTGGAGACCCGGGCGTAACCGATCCGTTGACCGCCGCTGGTCGACGTGGGATCATTGGCCTGAGTCCCAGGGCGGCCGCTTAGCGACCGCCCCGGGTACTCCGGCTTCCCAGCTGCTAGCGAATCCTGATCACCAAGATCAGGATCATCAGCAGCGCGAGCGCCAGAGAAAGCGTGTCCGCGGACATGCTTCGCTCCTTGGTTCGCCCCGCCGGGGATTCGGCGGGCGCCGCGGCCGTTCCCTTCCGGGCCGGCCGTCGTGTTCGTGTTCGTGTTCGTGTTCGTCTCACGGGTGGGCATGGGCGGGGATTGTCCGCCTACCCTCGGACGGACCGGCTCGGTTTGGAGCGTGCTTGCCGACGGTGTTGGCGACGCCTTTTGGGGGCTCGCCGCCGGTCTTTGACGGCCGGGATCGTGGTGTTCGGTTATTCCTAGTTTTCCGGACGGGTTCCGTCTGGGCCTGATGAAAACACTTGCGACGTGTCGCTTCAGGACCCCTGGCTGACGCAACAACTGCGAGACCGCTCGGCACTTGAGCGTCTCAGCTGGGGGATCGGTTAGCGCCAACTCCTGTTCTTCCCCAGACCCCTGGTGTCCGTCTGCGAAAGCTCCGCATGCCGGAGCCCCACTTGGACGGACTGCCGCATGACGACGTCATCGAAGCACCGCTCCCGGCTACCGGGTGACCTCGTCTCTCTCCTGACAGCGTCCCTACCACCACGTCGAGAAACAGCTGGCGCAAATGGATCAGCTCGATGCGGGCGATGCCAGCATGCGGCGGCACCGTCGGCGGCTTGAGTAGTGTCGCGCATTAACCGCAACATCAAAGGAGATCTCGATGCCGCCCGCGAAGAACAGTACCTCGCGCTCGTCGCGCCCGGATACGTTTAGGGAGCCGGCCGCGCTGAAGTGGTTGTCCAGCTCGCTCGACGCTGCTCAGCAGGCGCTGGTGGAGCTGCGCGCCGACGCCGGCCGTGACCTCAGCCAAGGCGCCCGCGATCTGCACAAAGACCTACGGGTGTTCATCAGCAGCGCGCGACGCGACGCCGGCAAGCTCGCGAAGGCGCTGCAGCGCGATTTCGAGCAAGCGCAAAAGCAGCTTGCCCAAGGCACGGCACCGCCACCACTACAACGACCGAGCCAGCCTCGCGACCCGAAGCGGAGGCCAAGCCCAAGCGCGTCACGGGCCGACGCGAGTCCACCCCCCCTGCCGAGCGCCGACCGGAACAGAAGACCGCGAACGAGAACCCGCGCAGTCGCACGCCCCCTGGCGCCTCCACGGCCCGCGCCAGCTCCGGCGCGCGTGAGGCCCGCACGGGTAGTCGTCGTGACCAGCTGGTTGCCTTGGTCGCCGATCAGCCCGGGATCACTGTCAGTCAGGCGGCCAAACAGTTCGGCCTCAAGGAAGCGAGCGGACTCTACGCCATCGCCCGTGGCCTCCAGGCCGACGGGCTCGTACGCAAGAGCGGCACCGAACTGCACCCAACCGCCACAACAGAACAAAACTAGGGCGCGGCCCGCCGCCGCCGGCGCTGCCACAGGGTCTCACTCGCTGTGAGAGAGTCCAGTCACGACGGGATTCGCAGGACACCGCGCGGACCGATCTCCCCGACTCCCGATATGGAGGAGTTATCGGGAGTCGACACTGCAGATCGTGTGATCCGCGAGCTCATCGCCGGCCCAAGTCAAATCCGACCGCTGGTGTTGGGCGCGACCCTTTCCCGGCAGGCGACTCGAAAGCGGCGATCGTTAAGGTCAGGCCCCCGCGGTTAGTCCTCGGCGAGGCTGTCGGCGATGATCTTGATGAACTTGGGGACGTCGAGTGGTTTCGGGTCTGCCTTGAGGCGCGTGAGAACCTCGGTGCCCGGCATGTCGGGGAGGTGCAGGTCGAGGACGATCAGGTCGGGGTGGTGCTGGCGTGCGAGCTCGAGCCCAAGCCCGCCTTGCATCGCCGAGATCAACTCGACGCTGACGCGTCGCTCGAGGATCCGCTCGACGAGCGTGAGGTTGGACAGGTTGTCCTCGATGTAGAGGATCAGCTGCAGCTTGACGTCCGGGCCGCCGAGCTCGGCCAGTGCTTGATCGCCGGGGCTTGGCTGGCGTTCATCGGTCGGGCGTTGGGCTGCCGCGAGCTCGATCACGAACGTCGTTCCGACGCCGGCGGTCGACTGGACTTCGATCGTGCCGCCCATCGCCTCGATTAGGCCCTTGGACAGCGCGAGCCCGAGTCCTGTCCCATCAACGTCGGTGCGCTCGGCGCCGAGCCGCTCGAACGGCGCAAACAGCTTGTCGAGGTGTGCGGGCGCGATCCCGATCCCGGTGTCGGCGATCATCGTCCGGACGCGCGCTTCGGTGATCTGAAACGAGACGTCAGCCCGCCCGCCGGGACGGTTGTATTTGATCGCGTTGGAGAGCACGTTCAGCAAGACCTGCTTGAAGCGGTTGCGGTCGGCGTACACGTGTCCATCGTGCGCGAGCCCGTCGGTGTCGATACCCAGGCTCACGTGGCGCTCGCGCGCCATCGGTGCCAGCAGCGCGACCGCGTCGTGGACCGCGTCGGCGAGCGCGACCGGCTCGCGGGAGATCGTCATCTGCCCGGACTCGATCCGCGCGAGGTCGAGCACCTCGTTGACCAGCGCGAGCAGATGGTTGCCGGCTGTGAGGATGTGGCCGATGTCTTCGCTGTGACGCGGGTCGAGCCGTTCGAGCTGCAGCACTTGGCTAAAGCCGATGATCGCGTTCAGCGGCGTGCGCAGCTCGTGGCTCATCCGCGCCAGGAACTCGTTCTTGGCGCGGTTCGCGCTCTCCGCCCGCGCGCTCGCTTGCAGTAGCTCGAGCCCCTCTCGCTCGGCGCGGCGCTGTCTGGTGACGTCCTGGACGGTGCCGAGGTAGCCGCCGCGGCGGACTGGATCCTCGTGCGCGAGGATCTGGACGATGCGCTGGACGCCGGCGCCGGTGACGATCTGACACTCGAGCTCGAACGCGGCCTGGCCACCTCGCGACCGCCCGCAGGCGTCCGCGACGCGGTCGCGATCCTCCGGGTGAGCGTAGGCGACGAACTCCCCGATGCTCGGCGGGCCGGTCGCCGGGTCGCGGTCGAAGATCGCGTACATCTGCGCCGACCAGCTCACCGTTTCGGTCTCCGGATTCCAGGACCATGAGCCGACCCGCGCGATCCGCTGCGCATCCTCGAGCTCGGCGAGCGTCCGCTCGCGTGCGCGCTCGGCCCGCTTGCGCTCGGTGATCTCGAACGCTGTCGAGGTCACGCCGACCACCTGCCCGTCTGAGAGCCAGGGCGTCAGCGTGGCCTGCAGGTCGATCACCGCGCCGTCCTTGCGCCTGCGCTGAGCTTCGTAGCGCACCACCTCGCCGGCCAGCGCCCGGTCGACAAGCGGCGAAAGCTGCCCGGTCAGCCAGTCACCCTCGCCGCTGAGCGCGCCCCACTCGGCGATGCTCAACCCGATCATCTCCCGTGCGCTGAACCCGGACATCCGCTCGGCGCCGCGGTTGAAATGGCGAATGCGCCCGTTCAGATCGAGTGACATGACCGAGTCTGAGCTGTACTCGGCGGCCTGCGCCAGACGCTCCAGCTCGCGCTCGGCGGTGCGCTGGTCGGTGACATCGGTTGAGATGCCGCCGACGCCGTAGATCCGCCCCTCCGGGTCTCGCAACGCAAACTTCACCGACCGATAGACGTGCTCGCCGTCCGGTCTCAGTACGGTTTCTTCAAACGTGATCGACGTGCCGTCCCGCAGCACCTCGAGATCGTTCGCGCGATGCTGCGCCGCAGCATCGGCCGGGAGCACCTCCTCTCTGAGCTTGCCCAGCGCCTGTCCGCGCGGGAC
>JBEKRJ010000704.1:0-3320 GCA_049518835.1 Solirubrobacteraceae bacterium | reverse complement strand
TGGCGAGTGACCGGGACTGGACGATCGTCAGACCCGCCCGACTAATCGATGATGCCGCAACTGGTCGAGTGCGCATTCAATCCACGCCATTCAGCGGCGAGCTCCCTCGGGACGACCTCGCCGCTATGCTCGCCGGCGTGCTTCGCGACCCGCGCGCCGCGCGCCGCGCGCCGCATTCTCTATGTCAATCGTGGTCCTGAGTCGATAGACCAGGCGCTACAGCGTGCACTCTCAGGAGGGGCGTAGTCCCCCGCCTCCACCTCCCAGGGCGGGGCCTGCGTCGCGCAGCGAGCCCATCGCCATTCACGGTGATCTGCGTGGAATCCAGGCCAGCTCATCGGGCGGCCTCGCGTCGATCGGCGGGGCGCCCCGACCTCCAGCGTCATCGCCGCGGACTGAGCGACTTCCGACGTTGCGGGCAGGCACCCCACGATCCGTGATCTCCCGGCAACTTGCACCCGACGTACGTGCGGTTCCGATCGGCTCGGCCCGGCTCGCGATCGTCGCCGCCACTCATGCACGCAAGGCTCGGCGCACCCCCGGGGGTCTCCTCCGTTGCCGTGGTCACGGCTGGGTCGTGCCGGTCGCCACACGGACGGATCGTACTCGGCGGTGGTGGGAATCACGCTCGACGGAGCCCCGCACGTCGCTTGCCGGATCAGCCGCCGACGGGCCGGGTCCTGCACACTGTCGGCCCGCCTCGGTTTAGCAACCGTCGCAACCGGCATTGGTCGGCCCGATGAGACTGGTAGCGCCGGAGTCCGTTGCCGCCCGACGCGGTCGTCACCCGAGGCGGACTCCGGCCAGCTGGCTGCTGTGCGCGACCAGGCGACAGGTGTGGTCCCAGACGTAGCATGACTCGTCGACACGCTGTGCGTCGATCAGCTGAGCTCTTTGGAGGATGCGCACCGGGCCCGGCTTCGGGAGGGCCCGGACGTAGACCGTGAGTTCGAGCGTGGGCACCCAGCCGGAGAATTCGATATCGAAGGTCGCGGGCGGGAAGGCGTCGACGGCGAACAGCAGCGAGATCGGATCGAATGGCTCGTCGTCGGGGAGCGCGAGCCATCCTCGTAGCTCGCCTCGGCCGCTTGGCGTGCCGTTCGTGAAGGCGCTCGAGTCGGGTTCGAGTCGCACCTCGATCTGGTCCATGATCGCCACTCTGTTCCCGTCGGGCGTCATGGGGATGAGGCCGACACACTCCTCATAGGCGACGTGACTGAGCCGTGGGAGGCCGTGGTCCCAGTAAGGAGCGGTATCGGCGTGGAGTTCGCCGGTCGTCAGAAGGGCCTCGATGCAGGCGTGCCCGTCTTGCCGTAGGCGCACCCGGATCTGGCTGGCGGAGCGTCCGCTGCGGAGTGGTTCGGCCTCGATCTGCACCACGCCGGGTGTCGGGGCGTGCAGGTAATGGGCACTCGCGGCGATCACATGCAGGTGAGCGCTCACCGACGTGGCCGCCCGGCCGAGCATCGCGAGCAGATAGCCGCCGTTGGGCTTGCCGGCGATCGTCCATTCGGGGTTGACCTTCCCGGTGAACGACCCCGGTCCGAGGGCGATCAACGCGCTGACGTCCGCGAACGGGAACCGGTCGATGCTGGGTGATCGCACGCTCACAGTTCCACGCGTCTACGCCGTTCGGATCAGCGGGTCGACCGCTCCCGGCCCCGGGATCGCCTTGACGTCGCGAGCGCCGATCGGCTCGCCGCAGGCCGACCAGGTCAGAACGGCCGTTGAGGTCTCGCCGCAGCCAACATGGATCAACTCGAGTGGGGGGGCATCGGGCGCCGCGTGCTTGTCGCCCCACTGGCGCCCGGTGGTGATCACCGGCCACAGATCGCGCCCCTTGTCGGTCAGCCGGTAGACGTACCGGGGCGGATGCTCGCTGTAGGGAACCTTGGCGAGGACGCCGGCGTGCACGAGGCGGGCGAGGCGCTGATTGAGCACGTTGCGTGAGATCCCCAGGCGCTCCTGAAAATCGTCGAACCGCGTCACGCCGAGAAACACGTCGCGCACGATCAGCAACGACCACCACTCGCCCACCACCTCGAGACATTGAGCGACGGAGCAATGCATGTCGGAGAAGCTGTTCCGTTCCACGCCATCAAGAATAGTTAGTTGCATGATAGAACGCAATCGTCCAGAGTGAGTCCTTCGGTAGAACTCTTTGGCATGGCCCCGGGCGCCACCGACTAGCGCCCTGGACCGATATCGATGACGAGGAGCCGGACATGACGGACCTGACCACGCCGAACCTCGACGACACGATCACCCTCAACGGCTGAATATCGACGCCACCCCGTCGATCCGAGCCTCCGGCCTGTGCAGGCGGCGACGCAGCCGCGGCCAGCGACCTGCTCGAATCACTCCGTGTACGGCGCGGCGCGCAGCAGGATCGGGAACGCGCCGTAGCGAGTAAGCCACTGAGCGCGTCCGCCGGGTACGGCGCGGCGCTCGCCGTCCCAAGCGGTGAGGAGATGCCGGCGTAGGTCGTGGCGTGGGTGCCGGTCGTGGAGCCGATCGACCCATTTGGGGTCGATGGCATGCAAGCCATATCCGGTGACGTCGAGGAACGCGCCGGCCGAGACGAAGCCTGCGGGGTCGGTGAGGTCCTCTGCGGCGCCGATGGTGATGTGCCCGCCGATCGCCGCGCCGATCGCCGCTGCCCGGTCAGCTGGCACGTCGCGGTTCAGAGCGAACCGTTCGGCGTGCTCGCCGCCGACGACCGCGAAGCAGCGGCCGAGGGTTGGGTGCTCCAGGTGGGTGTCGCGGAGCATGCACGCGACGAATGTCAGCTCGTCGTCGACGGTGATGCCGGCGACTTGGGCCAGCAGTTTGCCGAACACCCACGTGCGGGCCGAGTGCTCGACGATGTGCGGCGTGAGCGTTTCGTGCGCTTCCGCCTTGGCGTCGCGGGCCAGCTTGGAGTCCGGCAAGCTCAGCGCGTCGAGGTCGAGTGCCGCAGTGCCCCGCACCCCAAGCGCTGTCCGTAGGCGGCTGGCCGGGTAGCGCGCCACGACGCGGGCCAGCGGGAGAGCGAGCTCGAGCTTCTGCCGGCGGCTCAGCGCGCCGCCGGTGCGTGTCGCCCAGCTCCAGTCGAGATCTCTTGGTCGTCCCATGCCTGCAATACAAGCTCACCTGGGCGGTCGCGAACAGTGGCCGAAAGGACACTCATCATCGGTTTTCGGTCATGATGGGGCTATGGCCGATTTGCGTGTCGCTTGCGCTCGCTCTGGACGGAGTCGTAGCCTTCGACCTCGCCTGTGCTGTCCAGACCTTCCGGCGAGGGCCCGGTCAGTCCGGCGTGCCGCGGGGCTTCACGATGC
>JBEKRJ010000703.1:0-3332 GCA_049518835.1 Solirubrobacteraceae bacterium | reverse complement strand
AGCGCGATCCCGCAGCCGAGTTGCTGTAGGCGCCGGCCGAAGCTGCGGGCTTGCTCGATGCGGGAGATCGCGGCGGACTCGGTGACTTCGAAGATCAGCCGTCCGGGGTCGATGTTGTTCTCGGCGAGCAGCTCCTCAATCAGGTCCAGCAGCCCCGTGTCGGTGAGCGAGCGCGACGAGATGTTCAGCGCGACGGTCGCCCCCGCGGGCAGTTGGCCGGACGCGAGCGTGGTCACGACGCGGCGGACCACCCAGCGGTCGATCGCGGGCATCAGCCCGTAGCGGTCGGCGACGTAGAGGAAGGTGTCGGGTTCGACCGGTTCGCCGGGCTCGTCGACCATCCGGAGCAGCGCTTCGTAGCGGCGCTGCGAGCGGTCTGAAAGGTCGACGATCGGCTGGTAGTAAAGGACAAACAGATCGTTCTGGAGCGCGCGGCGGATACGGTAAGACCAGTTCAGCCGGGCGCTCGCGCGGCTCTGACTGGCGTCGGTGGCGTCGTGCAGCGCGTAGCGGTCGCGGCCGGCGTCCTTGGCGTCGTACATCGCGAGGTCGGCGGCGACGAGCAGGTCGTCCTCGTTGACCTGCTGGCGAGCGTCGACGACGACGATCCCGATCGAGCCCGACACCCGCACCTCCGGGGTGCGTGATCTGCTGAAACGTGCCCGCCAAAAGCTCGCTTTCGGTGTAGCCGGTCATCTCGCAAAACGCGTTGTTGACGCTCAGCCACCGGCCTTCGGGCGAGACGAGCGCGATCCCGATCGGCGCGTGATCGATCGTCATCCGCAAGCGCTCCTCGGCCGCCTCCAAGCGAGCCTGCGCCTCGCGGCGCTCGCTGACATCCCTGACTGACGCTGTGACCAGCAGCCCGTCGTCGGTCTGCACCGGGCTCAACGTGATCGCGACCGGGATCTCGCAGCCGTTCTTATGGCGGGCGTGAAGGTCACGTTCGACGCCCATCGGCCGTATCCCTGGATCAGCCGCAAACCGGGCGCGGTCAGCGACATGACCACGGCGAGCGGCATCGGGGACCAGCAGCTCGACCGACTCGCCGAGCAGCTCGTCGCGGGCGTAGCCCAGCAGACGCTCGGCCTGATCGTTGACAGCTTGGATCACGCCGCTGCGATCGGCGACGATGATCGCGTCCGGAGCGCCATCGAGCAGCCGCCGCGCACGCGCCTCCGCTTGCCGCGCCTCCGCCTCCGCCTGACGCAGAACGCCCGCGGCCCGCTCCAGCTCAGCAACCTCGGCGTCCTGCCGGCGGCGCGCCGCGCGCTTGGCCAAGCTGCCGCGCACAGCGGCGCCCAAGTCCTCCAGGCTGCCCTTGCTGACGTAGTCGCTAGCCCCCGCGCGCAGCGCGGCCGCGAGCGCCCGCTCACCGATCCGCCCCGACACGATCATCAGCGGCGCGTCGACACCAGCGCCAGCGAGGATCCCCAACGCCTCCTCAAACCCGAAACCGAGCACGACGTACTCAGCCAACACGACATCCCACGACCCCTCGCCGACCGCCGCCCGCAAACCACCAGCATCGATCACCCGGCGACACTCGACGCTGAACCCCGCGCTCGCAAGCTCGCGCAAGATCAGCCGCGCGTCGCGTTCCTCATTCTCGACTAGCAGCACCCGCAGATCCGCCGCCAACGCGCTCCCCCCGGTCGCGCTCACGCGCGGACCCGGATCCCCGCGCTCAACACGCACCCAACGACGCGGATGCGCCCGACGGACCGTAGCGTTGCTGACAGATCTGTGTGCTCATACGCGGATCGCGACGCCACTACGCCATCGGAACGGAAAGGCCGGGCGTCGCCCCGCGTGTTATCGGCCGCATCCCGCCGACCTTGAGACCCCCGCGGCGGCTGACCCAACCGCAAGCTGTCAGACGGCCGACGCACGCATTGTCGGCTACGCCTACGGCGGCGAGTGGTCGATCGACGTCTGCGCGGGCGACGGCGACGGACGGCTGCTCGGCTGATGACTCGCGTGACAGCCTCGCGTCAGGCTGCCGCGTTTCACGGCCGGCGGCGACCGCCAGGCGAGATCCGGACAACTCGCCGGCCCGGTCGAACGACGGCCCGCCTGATAACACGCGCCGCGAGCAGCTCACCGGTCGGTCGCAATGCGGCGTGGGACCACGCGTACAGCCACACGGCGTCGTCGCGCTTGTCATCGTGCGCCCGGCCCGCCGGGTCTCTCAGATCGCTCCGTGACAGCGAGCGGCAGCGATCGAGCGCAGGGGGCCTTACCGACCCAGAGCGCTTTGCGCTCATGCGCACCCCCGACCCTCGGCGTCGATCGCGGCCCACGCCAGCCGTTCGATCAACTGCGCCGCGTAGTGCTCATCGCGTAGATGGCTTGCGACGACACGCTCGCTGCGCGTCACACGCCGGTGTCGCCGTCGGACTGGTCGGCTTGGACGATGATTCTCATCTAGTCTTCCTTTCGCGGTAGTGGTCCTCGGGAAGGTTGGTCGTCGGGCCGGTTCGAGCGCGCCGGGTGCGCGGCTCAACCCCGCACGTGGGTGTGCGGAGCGCCGCCTCGCCGCCTGGCCGCCCGGGGGCGGTCGCGACGCGGTCACCCCCTATCGGGCGATTGGCCGTCTGCGCGGGTGGCGGGTGCGCACTGGCGCGCGAAATAGCCGCACGGAGCACGTGGCGTGGCGCCGCGCCTCTCTCGACACGCTTGCCGGCGACAGCCGCGTTCGCAGCGCTGTGCCCGCCGGCGGCGAGGAGCACCACGAGCGGGCGGCGATCCAGGCTGGGGCCGAGGAAGACGAGTTGCAGTCCTCGGCGCGCTCGCGCCGACAGGGCACTGGGCCCACAGCCGTGTCCTGCAGCCGGTCGAGGTCGTCGAGCTCCTCGAACAGCTCCTCGACCGCCAGCACTAGCTCGGACTGCAGCGATGGCAACTCGTCCCGGTCCTCAAGGTGTCGATCTCGTGCTCGCTCACAGCGCGCACCGTAACGATGCGTCTAGCTAGCTAGCTAGGCGCGCCACACCAAACCCATTCCAGTCTGAGCGTGAACTGAACTTTTCGCGGTGGTGTTGCCGCCGGCCGAACGAATGCAGACGTGCAGACGGGCGTCGACCGCGACACGCGACACGTCGCGCGGCGCCTCGAGCTGCACAGCAGCCGGAGGGCGCCGGCGGAGAGCTGGGCGGCGTAGGTGACGTGTCGCACCTCGAGGAGACGGCCGGCAGCGCCAACGTTGAGGCGGGTGGCGTGATTTCCTGCCTCCCCGCTGGCGCGCCGAGGTGACGGGATGAACCTTTATCCAGCGACGAGACGATGACTGGGAACCCTTGTGACCTTCCCGGCGCCCGGGAACTCGCGAT
>JBEKRJ010000702.1:0-3333 GCA_049518835.1 Solirubrobacteraceae bacterium | reverse complement strand
CGACGGCGGTACGACACGAGCTCGCTGCGGGCAGTCTGCGCGCGCGGTTCGGCGCGGGCCGGCGATCTCGCGATCCGCTGGATGGATGAGTTTGGAGAGAATCTCTACAGCGTGTATGGGTCGACCGAGCTGCCCGCCGCAACGCTTGCGACGCCGAGAGACACCCGTCGAGCTCCAGGGACCGCTGGCAAGCCAACGCGCGGGTCGATCGTAAGGCTATTCAATGAGCACGGGCGGCCCGTGCTCCAGGGACAGACCGGGCGCATCTTCGTCGGCAACACGATGCTGCTCGAGCCCCACATGAGCGGCGACAGAAAAGATCACATCGACGGGCTGATGGCGACCGGCGACCTTGGACGATTCGACGAGGCGGGCCGGCTGTTCGTGAGGGCCGCGACGACGAGATGATCGTGTCCGGCGGCACGAGCTTCTTCCCAAAAGATGCGGAGCATGTTCTCGTCAGCCACGAGGCGGTGGCCGAGGCGACGGTGGCGGCCGTGTCCGAACAGCGGTTCTCGGACAAAGCGTGCGCGCGTTCGTGATGCTTGAGCCTGGCCGGCAGGGCGAGGCGCTCGTCATCAGCCGCGGCAACGTTCGCTTAGGATGGCAAGCAGTGAAGGTCTGTGTCCCGTGACTTCGGCACGCCCGGGCCCGGATCGCATCGTTTGCCCACGGTCAGGGCGTACCACTCGCGCGTATCGGATGCCGCTGCCCGGCGGCGGATCCTGCGGCGCGGCGCTGCACGGGGAAGCTTGCAGTGAGGGTGGTGCCTTCGCCGCAGGACGACGCGATCTGGATTGTTCCGTGAAGCAGCTGGACGCGCTCGCGGATCCCCACCAAGCCAAAACCGGCCGTGCTGCTGGTTGGGTCAAACCCATCCCCGTCGTCGCGGATCGTCAGCTCAACGGTGGTTGCGTTCTCCTGGGCTTCGATCACCGCCCTCGTCGCGCGGCCGTGTTTGGTTGCATTGGTGAGTGCTTCTTGGATGATCCTGTAAATGGCGGTCTCGAGCTCTGGGGTGTGCCGCGTCTGCGCGCGGCCGCGCTCGTATGCCAGGTCGAGTGAGCTGGCGATCTCCAACCCATGACGGCTCGCGCGTTCGCACAGCGAGGCGACCGCAGCCTCGAGCCCCAGCTCGTCCAAAGCGGCTGGGCGCAGGTCTGTGACCAGCGCACGGAGGTTTGAGATCCCTTCCTCGAGATGCTCGATCGCCAGGCCGACGGCTTGCGCCAGCGCGTCCTGGCCACCCTGTCGGCGAGCGGCGGACAGGCTGAGCCGCAGCGCGGCGAGGCTTTGCAGGGTTTCGTCGTGCAGCTCACGCGCCCAGCGCCCGCGCTCGCTCTCCGCGGCCGCGAGGCGCTGCCGTTGAAGCTCTGAAGCCGTGCGGCGAGCGGTCGCGACGGAGATCGCCGCGCTGGTCGCGAACGCCTCCAACAGACCTTGGTCCTCGGCGCTGAACGCCGGACCATCATCCAGCCGATCCAGGGCGATCAGAACGCCGTAGGTCTGGTTGTGAAAGATCAGCGGGACGACCAGGCCGGCATCGGCGCACACTCCGAGGCGGCCGAGCCCGTGCTGGTCAAAGCGCACGCGGTTGAGGTCAACCTCCAACCGGTGCGTAGTGCGCGTCCGCAACGCCGCGCTAGCGACCGTGTCGGCCAGGGCAATCCGCGCCCCGATCAGACCAGCTGGCCGATCTCCGGCCGCGGCGGCAACGAGAAGCTCGTCGCCATCCACAATCTCGATCAGCAGTGCCCGTGCCGAGACCAGCGCCCTCCCACGCTTGGCGACCAGCTCGAGAATCACATCGACATCGGTCACGCCGCCGACAGCATGCATGATCTCGGTCGTCGCTTCGAGCGCCGCGACCGTCCGCTCGAGCTCCTCGCCTCGCATCGCGACATCCGTGTAGCGCCGAGCATGATCGATCGCGAGGCCCGCGAACTCGGCAAGGGTCGTGACCGATTCCTCGTCCTCGCCGGTGAACTGGCGGCCGTCCCTCTTCTCAGTCAAATACAGGCTTCCGAACGGCATCCCGCCCACAAGGATCGGGATACCGAGGAACGAGTGCATCGGCGGATGCCCGACAGGAAACCCGTAGGAACGGGGATGCTCGCCGACCTCTGAAAGACGCAACGGCACCGGATTGATGATCAGCTCTCCCAGCACTCCACGGCCGCGCGGCAGCGCGCCGATCGCCGCGCGAGCGTCCTCGTCGATCCCAACCGTGATGAACCGGTCGAGCTCCGTCCTGGTCGTGCTGAGCACACCGAGTGCCGCGTACCGCGCGCCCGTCAGCGCCCGCGCCGATTCCAACACCCTATCGACAACGACATCCACGTCCAGCTCGCCGAGCACGCTGCTCGCGACATCCAACAGACTGCGTGTCTGCTCGTCCATCAGGACCCCCGCCAGCCAGCCGACCTGAACTGTGCCACGATCGTAGACGGCGCGGGCCTGCTGGCCGCGGTTGCTCGCTTCTGGGACGTGTCTGGCCGCACTGACGGCCGAGCCTTTCCCTTCGCACATCGTCGAACGCGCCAACACGCGAGGCGTTTTGACGACGTTCCTGAACGCTGATCCTACTCGGCTCGATCGCGACCGCAACCCCGGAGCCCACAATCGTCCCGGCGGCGGTGAGGCGGTCTGCGGCCACTTCCTGCTGAAGGGCTCGGTCGCAGGCGGCCTCTACCGGCAGTTCGCCGCGACGGTGAGCACGGTCGTTCGCTCGCGCTCAGCTTGGTCCTGCGCCTGGATCGCGGTGATCGCGACGGTGTTGACGATGTCCTGCAGCAGCGCGCCGCGCGAGAGATCGTTGACCGGCTTGCGCAGGCCCTGGAGCACGGGTCCGATCGCGACGGCATGGGCGCTGCGCTGGACGGCCTTGTAGGTGTTGTTGCCGGTGTTCAGATCCGGGAATATGAACACCGTTGCCCGCCCGGCAACGTCGGAGCCGGGAAGCTTGCTTTGCGCGACGGCGAGATCGATCGCGGCGTCGTACTGGATCGGTCCGTCGACCGACAGATCCGGCCGCTGTTCGTGGACGAGCGCGGTTGCTTCGCGGACCTTCTCGACGCTCGCTCCGTGGCCCGAAGTCCCGGTGGAGTAAGAGAGCATCGCGACTCGTGGCTCGATCCCGAACTGGGCCGCTGTTCGGGCTGACGAGATTGCGATGTCGGCCAGTTGCTCGGCGGTCGGGTCGGGGTTGACCGCGCAATCGCCGTATACCAGCACGCGGTCGTGCAAGCACATGAAGAACACGCTCGAGATCCGCGAGACGCCGGGTTGGGCCTTGATCAGCTCGAACGCCGGGCAGATTGTCGCTGCCGTCGT
>JBEKRJ010000701.1:0-3333 GCA_049518835.1 Solirubrobacteraceae bacterium | reverse complement strand
CAAGCGCTGCTTGACCCCCAACAGCTGATCGCCGCCGAGCGCGCCCTGATCGCCGGCGCCCCCGACGAGAACGAGCTCGTCGCCACACAGCTGGGGCGCCTGGACAGCGCGATCGACACCAACGGACGCGAGCGCACCCGGCTGCTTGACGGCTACCAAGCCGGGCTGATCGAGCTCGGCGAACTCACCCGACGGACCGCCACGCTCACCACCCGCCGCGACCGACTGCGCCAAGAGAAAGACGCGCTGACCAAGCGCAGCGCCGAGCTTGCCAGCGAGAACCGGCTACGCCGCAGACTCGCCGGCTTCGCCGAACGCGTCACGGCGTCACTGAACGAGCTCGACTTCGAAGGCCGCCAACGCAGGAATCCGACCAGGCGGTGCAGCTCCCCCACCGCCTGTCGGCTCGAGACCTCGATCGCGGTCAGCGCCTCCCTCGCCTTGACACGGTCACTGTCGATCACGACCCGGGCGCCGCCGGCCTGGACGCCCATCATGCTCACGTGGTGGGCGACGACGTCATGCAGCTCCCGCGCGATCCGCACGCGCTCCTCGATCACGGCGTGCTCGGCCTGTGTCGCACGTGACTCCGCCAACTCGGCCTGCTCGGCCCGCGTGCGGACGGCAAGGCCTGCAACCCAGGCGACGGCGAAGTCGACGGGAATGAACACGAGCTCGTCGACCGAGTGCCCGGGGATGTTGTAGACGAGGGTCGCCGTAGCGCCGACCACGATCGCCAGTCCGAGGCCAGCCCGCCGGATGTCCCGAAGGTTCCCGAGCAGGAATGCGGCCGCCAGCCCGATCGGGAAGAGGGACTCGGGGTACGGGATCAGCAGCGGGTCGACGAACGAGATTCCCGCGGCCAAAAGGAAGTACGCCGCCGGTCCGGCAAACGGAAACCATCGCCGCGCGAACACGGGTAGCACCAGGATCGCGAGCGCGGGAAGGCAGAACCACAGCGTGGTTGTCGGAGCTCCGGACGAGCCGCGTCCGAGCAGCACGTCAAGCATCGCCACGATCGCCAGCAGCGCGATCAGCAGGTCGAACCAGTACGTGCGGGCGAGATGCTCGCTTCGGCTCACGCATCGAACGTACTCCACCAGCTCGCGGACCGCCTCCCACAAGGTCAGACCCGGGATCCCTCTCAAGTACTACCCACCTCGGAACCGGCAGCCTGGCGACGACGCCGCGCCGGCGACGCCTCGCCCTGCCGGCGCCCACACGCTCGCGGACGACGCCCACACTGCGCACCACTGGCGCGCGCACGGCGCTGCCGCCACCCGCGCCCGGACGAGGCGCCGGAACCGCTACCGGTCGGTCCCCCGCGCTCGCTGCCAAGACAGCCGCATCGCCGCCGCAGCGGAGCTCATCAAGAAGGACCGCTTCCGATCCGCCAACTGCCAAAAGGAGGCCTCGAGCCCGGATGCCCGTGCCGACGTCAAACCAGGGCGCAGAATCCAAGCGCTGGTACCGCTCCTCGCCAGAAGCGCACATCCGTCGCCCCCGTGGACGGCGACCGGTCACAGCCCGTCGAGGGGAGATCCGAGGAGCGCGTCTGGCGGGCGGTAGCGGCCGGGTTTGCTGTCCAGCGGCTTCGTGCGGGCCAGCGCTCGTTCCTTGAGCGCGAGGTCGGCGTGCAAATACATCTGCGTGGTCTCGACCTGCTCATGTCCCAACCACACTCTCGACAGTTCGCCGCTGCCACACCTGGGTCGGGATCGCTTGTTGTGCTTCGGGTGTCATGTACCGGCGCTCCTGGGTTTCGATGTTCAGAGTGCGGGGTCGAGAGCCATGGCAAACCCGCCGCCGTGACGCTCTTGACCGGTGGTCTCCGGGCCCAGCACCGCGGCCCCGTCGGCGCAGGCATCGATCTCGTCGCTGCTTTCGATCGGCAGCGAACGCCCGCGCGCGCGGGCAGTTCGTCGCGCAGATGCGCTCACAACGACCGACGGTCCAGGACGTTGGAAGGGGTCGACGAGCGCGTAGTGTGGCTGGGCTGCCGTCTGGCCGCGCTGCGACGTGCCGCAGACCGTGCCGGACCCGGGGTTCTGCTTGAGCACTTCGGGTCGGTCGCGCCCGCGCGTGAGCGCGGGCTTCGCCCGCCCCGGACGCCGGCCTCATCCGCCAGGCGTGTGCTCGTGGATGATCGGGCGGGTGCGGCTGATGTGATGCTCATGGTGTTCTCCTTTGTGGTCGGCGGTCCCGCTCGGCACCGGTTTGTCTGCTGGTCGGAGCTGATCGCGGTGTCTCGACATCGCGCCGGCGCACGGGTCGTGATGGACCGCGGATCGGTATCAAGAGCGGTATGTCGAGAATGGGCGGTGTGCTCCGACTGCTCAGGAACCGCTCGAATTTGGCGAGCGCAACCCTCAAGGAGGTCTCGGATGAAGTACCTGGCGATCATCTATGGCAACAAGGCGCTGTGGGAGTCGTTCTCCGGTGAGCAGGCCGCTGAGGCCATCGCCGCTCAGGATGCGTTCAACAAGCGGTATGCGCAGTCCGGGGAGCTGTTGGCGGCTTACGGGCTCGGGGATGAGCTGACGGCCAGGACGGTGCGGGTCCGGGAGGGCGTTTTGGCGGTGACCGACGGCCCGTACATCGAGGCTAAGGAGTTCGTCTCGAGCTTCTGCCTGTTGGATTGCGAGAGCGAGGAGCGCGCGCTCCAGCTCGCTTCGGAGATGCCGTTTGCCTCCCACAACGCGGTCGAGGTGTGGCCGGTGTTGCACGAGGCCGGGCTGGAGATGTGAGTCGTCCGGAGGAGATCGAGGGCCTGCTGCGCCGGTTGGCGCCGCAGGTCCTCGCAGCTTTGTTGCGTCGTCATCGCAGCCTCGACATCTGCGAGGACGCCGTCCAGGAGGCGCTACTCGCGGCGGCGACGAGCTGGGCGGTGAGCGGCCTGCCGGATAATCCGCGCGGATGGCTGCTGACCGTAGCGACGCGGCGGCTGATCGATGACGTGCGCAGCGAGCGGACGCGCCGAACGCGCGAGGACCGGGTCGCTATGGGCGCTCCGCCGTCGGAGCTGTTGACGCTCGGCCCGGAGAGCGAGCCGAGCGTTGATCGCGATCGTGACGACACGCTGGCGCTGTTGATCATGTGCTGCCATCCGTCGTTGAGCGCGCCATCGCAGATCGCGTTGACGTTGCGCGCCGTCGGTGGGCTGAGTACCGCGGAGATCGCCGCCTGCTTCTTCGTCTCAGAGACCACGATGGCGCAGCGGATCAGCCGGGCCAAGCAGACGATCCGCGACGCCGGCGCACGCTTCGAGATGCCGCCGGACCCTGAGCTCACGGCCCGGCTCGCCGCGGTGATGCACGTTCTGTATCTGATCTT
>JBEKRJ010000700.1:0-3336 GCA_049518835.1 Solirubrobacteraceae bacterium | reverse complement strand
CCCCAGGCGCCGGATCCATGGCGCCAGGCGATGTGACCGAAGCTCGATGGGCCGCCGGCGTGTTGGATGCGCGCCTCGTCGCATGGCGCAGCGCCGGACGCCTCTCCGGTCGGCGGCTGGTCATCGCCGCCGGCCTCGCAGCTGCGTCCGGCGGGCTCGCGGCACGCGACCGCGGAAGCTTCATAACGCGCGCAGATGCCGGTGCACCGTGCGATCCGGCCGACACAAGCCGCGCGCCTCGGGACGCCGGCGTGCGAAACGGCTGACCTACGACCGCCACCCCCGCCACGCCAACCAGCAACGCAACGGCAGCAACCGCCGCGACCCTCAGCAGCATCCGAACGCGAGGCCGGTACGCCAGCGGCGACCGCCACCGCGACGGTGGGGCGTCATCCAGAGGATTGGTCGGCTCCGCGCCCCAGGCGGTATCGCCCTCGGATGACAAGTCGGACGGCAGCTGGAACTGCACGCCGTCGAGGCCCGCAAAACGGCGCGAGATGAGATCTACGACTTCACCCACGGCAGCGGCAACTCCCGAATCCTCTGCGGTCGCTTTAGCAGTGGCGGTATCCTATCGTGTGCGCACGAGGCTCAACGACTCAAAAAGACATCCGGACTCAAACGTAAGATGACCTACGAGAACATGGAAGAGTTTCTCAGCATCCCCCAGGTCGCAAAAAGGCTTCAGCTCTCGCGCGCGACCATATATCGGTGGATTGACGAAGGCCGACTGCCGGCGCTCAAACTCGGCAAGAACATCCGCCTTCGAGCAGACGACGTCGAGCAGCTCCTCGCGGCCTCATGGACGGTGGGCGGCGGCAGCGGCGCCTGGAGCGACCAGGCCGTTACGACCAACGACATGTACTGAGAAGCCTTGGCGAGAAAGCCCACCGGAACCTCCCAGGACCCTGCGAGGGGTAGTGCCGAGACGCGTAAGCAAGCGCTCGAGATGAGCGCCGCCGCCGCGGCCGCATGGGCCGAGGCGATGCACGCCCACCTGCACCCTCCACGGGACCGCGGCTTTCTCGCGCGCCTACAACGCTCCGGCCAAGCTGCGCGACTGCGCGCACAGGCCGCTCATCTCGGGCACACGGCCGGCCTGCGCTGGAAGCCCAACCCGGCCGCCAGCCGCAGCGCCCCGCCCTGGGAGCTACAACCCGGAACCGGCCGGCCTGGAGGGGACGAGCTGTGGCACGACTTCGACGAAGCCGTAACCGCCTACAACCAGGCGCTCGCCGGCTCTGACCCGCACATCGTCGCCGTCGCGTGCCACGAGCTCGCGGACGCGATCGACAACGTCTGCAAAGCACTGCGCGACGACACGAGCTGGATCCCTAGCGACGACGAATCGCAAGCAGCCGCCGACGTCTAAATCGAGCTCACCGCCAGCTCGATCTCCTCCACAGCCAGCTCGCCGCGCAGGCGATCGAGCTTCGCCTTGCGGCGTCAGCGCCCGCGTCCGCGCCGGCGAGGCGAGGCGAGGCGAGGCGAGGCGAGGCGAGGCGAGGCGACGTCACAGCCTCGCCTTGCGCGTGCGGGCGCGCTCCTCCTGGCGCTCGACCACGTTGACGATCAGCTTCATCACCTGCTCGATCCCGGTCGCCTTCGCGTCGCCTTTCTCAAACGCCTCGCGCCAGTCGCGCAAGCGGCCCTTGGTGGCGAGCTCGTTGAAGTGCGAGCGCGGGATCGACAGCCGCACCTTCGCGTCGGCGGCGATGTCCTTGGTGACCTTCGGCCCCGGCAGCTCGATCCGATAGAGCTGGATGTCGCCACGGCCGCGCAGCTCGAGCCCGGCGATGAGCTTCAGTGGCTGCAGTGCCGGCACCTCGTCGAGAAACCGCTTGACGGCGGTCTCGATCAGCGTCTTGGTGTCCATTTGCGAGGACAGGCAACCGAGTCTAGCCCCGCCGGCAAGACCGATCAGGGGCCGCCGGGAGCGGCCCCCGTTCAAACACGGATCAGATCTTGTTGCGCTCCAGCAGCTTGCGGCCGATCACCATCCGCTGGATCTCCGAGGTGCCCTCGCCGATCAGCAGCAGTGGCGCGTCCCGGTACAGGCGCTCGATCTCGTACTCCTTCGAGTAGCCGTAGCCGCCGTGGATCCGGAAGGACTCCTCGACGCAGAAGCGGCCGGCCTCGGAAGCGAACAGCTTCGCCATCCCCGCCTCGAGGTCGGAGCGCTCGCCGGCGTCCTTGAGCCGCGCGCAACGGATCGTCAGCAGCCGCGCCGCCTCGACCTGCGTGGCCATGTCGGCGAGCTTGAACTGGATCGCCTGGTGCTGGGCGATCTGGCGCCCGAACGTCTTGCGCTCCTGGGAGTAGCGCAGCGCCAGCTCGAGCGCGCGCTGCGCGATCCCGACGCCGCGCGCGGCGACGTTGACGCGGCCGACCTCGAGCGCGTCCATCATCTGCACGAACCCCTCGCCGAGGCCCGCCTCCTCGCCGCCGAGGATGCTGTCGGCCGGCGTGCGATAGCCGTCGAACACCAGCTCGGTCGACTCGACGCCCTTGTAACCCATCTTCTTGAGCTTCGGCGGGACGTTGAAGCCCTTGTAGGCGCCGGTGTTCTCGCCCACGCCCGGCTCCTTCTCGCAGATGAAGCAGGTCATGCCCTTGAACTTGGGCTCGGCGGTCGGGTCGGTCCTGACGAGCGTGAACACGAGCGTCGACAGCAGGCCGTTGGTGACCCACATCTTCTGGCCGTTGATCTCGTAGGCGCCGTCGTCGAGCTTCTTCGCCGCGCACTTGATCGCCTGCACGTCGGAGCCGCACTCGGGCTCGGACAGGCTGAACGCGGCCCGCATCTCGCCGGTCGCCATCTTCGGCAGGTACTTCTGCTTCTGCTCGTCGGTGCCGAACTTCATCAGCAGGTAGCAGCCGATGAAGTGCGTGTTGATGATCCCGGAGATCGAGATCCAGCCGCGCGAGAGCTCCTCAACGATCATCACGTAAGTCGTGAGATCGAGGCCCATGCCACCGTACTCCTCCGGGATGGTGACGCCGAACAGGCCCAGTTCCTTCATCTGATTGACGATCGCCTGGGGATAGCTGTCGTCGTGGTCGTGCTGCTCGGCGTTCGGGATGATCTGCTCATCGGCGAACTGATGGACCATCTCGATGATCAGCTGCTGCTCATCGGTCAGGTCGAGTAAGGGGGTTGAGGTCGCCATGCTTTCCCTTATAGGTAAGAGTGTCTGGTACCCAGCGAGGATAGACCTCTCGACGAGATTTGAGCCCGCCGTTCGTAGGTAATTGTCCGCAGTGGTGATGGGGGAAAGCCGACGTCTGCCGGCCGACGTCGCCGCGCTTTCTCGGCGTCTAGCGCAGGACGTTGAT
>JBEKRJ010000699.1:0-3340 GCA_049518835.1 Solirubrobacteraceae bacterium | reverse complement strand
CGCCGACGAGGCAATCAAGCTGTGCCGCGAGATCAATCCCCGGTCGATCATTCCGCTTCACTTCGAGGGATGGAAGCACTTTCGAGAACCACGCGACACCGCAATCCAAAAGTTTGCCGCCTCGGCGTTCCGCGACCGGATCCACTGGCTGGCGCGCGGCGACACGATTGAAATCGAAGTCTGCGCGTCTCGCGCGGTGAGCGGCAGTCGCTGCCCTCGGCATGGAATGCAGTAGCGCTGAAGGGATCCTCTCCCGTCGTCGGGTAGCACGCGGGCGGCGGCCGCAAGGACCTGCGACAGCGGGTGCTCGAGGTGGTCGGCCGACGCTGGCGACTAGCCACTAGCGCCGACCGGCGAGTGCCTTCGTAGCCACTAGCGCCGACCGGCGAGTGCCTTCGTGGCGATCCGATCGGCCGTTTGCTGCGGTTGGCACGATCAACACGTCGCCAGCTCGATCGTGAGCTCAGCGACGTCGGGCCACGCAAAGCGATCGTCCGCCGCCAGCGCGCCTACCGCCTTCTGTTGGGCGAGAGCATGAGCGATGGCGCACATCGCCGCCCTGTCCGCCGCGCTCCCCTACATCGTTTCGTGGGAGGCGCTGCGCTGGCGGCCCCTCGGTAGTGTGCTGGCATGAGCGATGAAAGGCTCCCAGTCCACGAGCCTGCGATCTCCGAGGAGCTTCGGCAACGTGAGATCGAGGTCCTGCAGGGGCTCTTGGTCAGCGACAAGGTCGATCACGACACCTTCCAACGCGCTCTCGACGAGCTGTTGGGGGCTCGTACCGATGCCGAGTTTGCGTCCGTGGTTCGCAGCCTGCCGCCGCCCGTCCAATTCACTCGAGCCTCGCGGCGGCGTCAAGAGCCGCTGGAGATCTCCACCTCGATGGGCGAGGTTCGCCTCGAGGGCCGCTGGCAGGTCGGCCGTCTGACCAAGATCCGCACGAACATGGGCACCGTCGCGATTGACCTGACCGATGCCGAGTTCGACGACTGGGATGTCGAGATCATCGTCCACGTACACATGGGACAGATCACCGTGATTGTTCCTCGGGGTCTCGATGTCCGACTGGTCAGGACGAGCGGCGCCGTCAGTAACGCGCTCGAGCAGCCAGTTCCGGGCTTCCCTGTGGTCCGACTCAGCGCAACCTGCGACATGGGCACAATCGGGCTGATGCATTCAAAGGAGAAAGCAAAGCGCCGTCGGAGATGGTTCGGGCGACGCAGCAAAGCCACACCTCGACCCTGAGATCGACTCTGTGATCGCCATGCACGCGGGCCGTTGGCGCCGATCCCTGGGCTAGCGCGGTAACCCGCTTTCCGCTTCTAATGTGAGAGCACTCCGTCACTCGACCTACGCCGGCCGGGTGTTGACGGACGCAGAAGATGGTGATGCCGGCGACACTTTGGATTGGTGATGAGCGATGAGGGGTCGGGGCGCGAATTTGCGAAATAAGCTCGTGCTTGTGGTGGCCGTCACGCAGTTTCGGCGCGCGAGCGTCACTGAAGTTACCCCTCGCCGGCTCCGGGCTGGGAACGCCGTGATGAAAGGGGGGACGGTCCCGCGTCAATCCTTGGGAGGCGCGGGCCGGCGGATCGAGTCGCATGCCGGGCGGCCTTAACGGCGCCCTACGCGCCAACGGCTGATCACGGGCTTATGCTTCTCGAGTTCTGGCTGACACTCGCTTTCACCGGGCACCGAGAGATCGAGCGGGCCGGCCGTGGCCTCCTGCTTCTCAGCGGTGAGCGGCACTGCTGGGGTTGTCGCGTGCCATCGGCGCCGTGGCGCGCCGCGAAACCGACTTGAGTTGGGCGGATCGTTTCGGCCGCGGCGGTCGAGCGGGGTCTGGCAGCGGGCCGCGGTGCTTGGTTTTGGGCGGCCAGCTGTGGCCCGGCCTCCGGAAAGAGGTTCGGGACGTCGCGGTCGCGTCGTCTGCGGCGGTGTCAGGCGGTTTGTTGTCCGGCGGGCGCTACTGCTCGACGCCTGATCGCGATCGCGGACGCGGCGACGCCGCTGTCGAGCAGTCCGCGGTAGGCCGCGACGGCGTCATCGAGCGCGGCCGGATGCGGATGTTCCGCTGCGAGCCTGTAGTCGACGGTCACCAACTGGGCTCCGGCGCGCCGCGCGAGGTCTGATGCGAGCCCGACGGACGCGGCGGCCGTCGCGATCGCGTACGCCCCTCCGTGCAGGTAGAAGATCACGCCGGCGCGGTCGGCGGCGGCGACCTCGACGGTGACGACCGGGATCCCGCCGAGTCTCACGGACGATGTCGTGACGTCGGCGGGCACTGGGGCTGCCGCCATCATCTCCTCAAAGATGACCGCTGCTCGGCGACGTCGCCACCGAGACCGAGCGGCGCGTCCCGAAGCAGTCGGTCAAGGGCGTCTCGCTGTTGCTGGCTTACTGTCGCCTCGATCGGTTGCGCGGGTCAGGGCTTCGGCTCGCCGAGCAGCAGCTCGGTCCGGTACTTCGGGGCGAGTGCGATCGCCTTGGCGATGAACGCGGCGGTCGCGGCATCGTCAAGCGCCGGCGGCGGCTGGGTTCGGTGCGCGACCGGAACGCCGACCTCCTTGAAGAACTCCTCCTGCCCTGCAGGCGAGCAGAGACACAGCAGCCGGTCAGGCCGGTCGGAGACGTTCCGAAAGGCGTGCGAGGCGTTGGCCGGCACATTGATCGTCTCGCCGGCAGTGGCAACGGCGCTGACGCCGCGGAACGTGAGCTCGATCTCGCCGTCAAGGATTGTGAACATCTCCTCGAAGTCGTGACGGTGGGGCGGCGGTCCGCCGCCCGGCGGAACGTGCATGTCGATCAGCGTGTAGCGCCCCGCGGTATCGGCCCCGGCCACGAGAATGATGTACGTGTCACCAACCACGCCGAGGTGAGGCAGCGAGTCATCGGCGTCGGCGCTCACGTGGGTCACGACCCGCGCCGGGTCGTCGGGCGGGACCAGTCCTTGCGGCTTCGACTCGGCGGCGGACGTGTCGTTCATCAGTGCTCCTCGATCGTGGACTAAGCGGTCGAATTCGTCCGCTTATCGGGTGGAGCCTACCGAACGCAAGCCCCCATGTCGTTACCTGGCACGATCGCCTCCGGGATGTCCGAAGCACCCACAGAAGCACAGCCGCTCGGGGAGCGACTGCGAAGCGACGCCGCCGCCAACCGCGAGCGCATCCTCGCCGCCGCCACGATCGCGGTCAGGCGCGACGGCGAGAAAGTACCGATGGCAACGATCGCCGAGGAGGCGGGCGTCGGCATCGGAACCGTCTACCGCCACTACCCGACGCGCCCCGCGCTCTTAGCTGCGCTGACGCTCCGCTCATTCCACCTCGTCCTGGAACACGCA
>JBEKRJ010000698.1:0-3341 GCA_049518835.1 Solirubrobacteraceae bacterium | reverse complement strand
TTCAACCGCTCCCGAGGGGCAGGAATCGCACATATGATCACGACGCCCTATGTACCGACGCGGGAATTACAACTCGGGCGAGGAGTTCGTGCTCGAGTACGGCGAGCTGCGCTTCACGTTCAACGAGCGCGATTTTCGCGAACGCTGCGAGCAGGCCGCCCGTAAGCTCGGCTTCCTGCGCGCGGGCGTGCACGAGGACGAGGCCGAGGACCTGATCAGCCTGGTCGTCAACGGCGAGGTGACCGACCCCGCATCGGCACTCGGCGAGCACGTCAACGACTGCTGGCCCGAGCTCGTGGGGCCCTCGGAGCGGTCGCTGGTGCACTGGCTGCGGCGCCTGATCTTCCGCGGCGCGTGGCTTGACCAGCGCGTCAAGGAGGGCGAGCTCGACGTCTGCTTCGACGAGGACGCCAACGCGTTCGTCTACATCCAGCCCGACCGCGGCGGCGAGCCGATCGAGCTGGCGCCCGAGCCGTCCTGGAACCGGGTCGCCTACATCCGGCGCTGAGGGCCCCGTCGCACCGAAGCCCGACCGCCCACCGGCGGCGAGGCCCGCAGCAGCCCAAGCCAGGCGGGCCAGCGCCTGATCCACCTGCGGCTAGCCGCCGGTCCCGAGCACCGCCGAGATCTGCTGGTTGCGTGGCGGGGGGTTGTCGAGCAGCAGCCGTGGCACGGTCACGAGCTTGTAGCCGCGCGCCCTCAGGTCCTTGATGATCCGCGGCAGCGCCTCGACGGTCTGCAGCCGGTTGCCGCCCGCATCGTGCAACAGGATGATCGCTCCCGGCCGGGCGCCGGCGACGGCCGCGTGGACGATCGCGCGCACGCCCGGCAGCCGGTAGTCGCTGGTATCGACCGTCCACAGCACCATCAGCATCCGGTAGCGGCGCAGCAGCCGCAGGGTGGTGGCGTTCCAGAGCCCGTACGGCGGCCGGAACAACCGCGGGAACGGGGCGCCGTAGGCGCCGATCGCGGCCGCCTGCTCGAGCAGCTGCGCCCGCTGCTGCGACGTCGTCAGCGTCGACATCGGCGCATGCGTGTCGGTGTGGTCGCCGATCACGTCGCCGCGGGAGACGATCTCGCTGGTCGACGCGTGGAAGTAGCGCTCCTCGATCCCGACCTCGAAGAACGTCGCCGGCACGCCGGCGCGGCGCAGGACCGCGAGCATCGCGGGCGTGTACGGGCCCGGGCCGTCGTCGAAGGTCAGCGCGAGCTCGCGGTGCTGGGCGCCGGCGATGCGGACGTAGGGCGTGTAGGCGAGTGTGCGGTTGATCGCGCCTGCTTCGGCGGCCCGCTGCGCGGCTGCGAACGACCCTTGACCGTTGCCCGCCAGCGTCGCGATCCGGTCAAAGAACCCATGCTCTACCGACAGCGCCGGGCGGTGCGTGGCAGCACCGCCGTGGCTGCCGATCCAGATCCCGGCCGCGAGGATCACGGCGGCGAGCACGAGCAGCGCGACCGCCCGCCGGCGCAGGTGATGCGGCGCCGGCGAGCGGCGGCGCCCCGAGCCGCGCGCCGGCGCGAGCACGCCCGCCGATACCCGGTTCTTCAGTGCGCTGCCGCCATCGTCCATTCGTGTGCCCGCGCGGGATGATGGCGTGTTAGAGGACGATTTGCAGCCAAGTCGCCCACAGCGCCGGAAAATGGTGCGAAGCCAACCGCCCGCCAAGCCGGCCGCCCCCGGTGGCGCCGGATGTACCACTAGCCTCCCTGAGCCGATGCAGCCGACGATCTGGGTCGTGATCCCGACATACAACGAGGCGCCGAACGTCGCGCGGATCGTGCGGGCAGCGTCCGCCGAGCTCGAGCGGCTGGTCGGCGACGGCCATCGCATCCTGGTCGTCGACGACGGCTCGCCGGACGGCACGGGCGCGCTCGCCGACGCGCTCGCGACCGAGCTCGACGGCGTGGAGGTGCTTCATCGCAGGGCGAAGACCGGGCTCGGGCAGGCGTATCTGGCCGGCTTCGCCCAGGCGCTCGAGCACGGCGCCGAGCTGGTGGTCGAGATGGATGCCGACTTCTCGCACGACCCCCGCTACCTCGGACCGCTGCTCGACGCCGCGCGCACATCGGACCTGGTGCTCGGGTCGCGCTACGTGCCGGGAGGCGGCGTGCGCGACTGGGGCCTGCTGCGCAGGATCGTCAGCCGTGGCGGCGGCGTGTACGCCCGGCTGATCCTGGGCGTGCGGATCCACGATCTGACGGGCGGCTTCAAGTGCATCCGGCGCGAGGTGCTCGAGGCGATCGACCTGCCAAGCGTCCGCGCCGAGGGCTACGTCTTTCAGATCGAGGTGACCTATCGTGCGTTGCTGGCTGGATTCCGGGTACGGGAAATACCGATCGTGTTCCAAGATCGGTCCGCCGGATCCAGCAAGATGTCGGCGCGGATCGCGCTGGAGGCGATGTGGCTCGTCCCACACCTGCGTCGCAGCGCGAATGCCGCGATCGCGCGTGTGCAGCAGGCGGGCGCGCCGCCAGGATCCGAGATCAGCCGCCGGTCAACCCATAGCTAACCGGAATAATGTAATTTCAATGTCGCCGCAACCGGCCCCGCTCGTCCCGCGGGCATCCTGTCTTCGATGAGCGTCCCACGCCCGCTTGGCGCGACCCCACAAATGGGCGCGCTGGAGTTTCCGCGGTCGGCGCTGGGCGCGCGCACGCAGGCCCCCGGCCGGCGCCTGGCGCTCGCGGGGCTTGCCGGGATCGTCGCGATGGGGCTGGTGATCGCGCTCGGCGCCGCCGGCACCGACACGCTGCTGCCCGAGACGCTGCGACCGGTCCCGACGTGGCTTGCCGGGCCGTTCGGCGCCACCGGCCTGGACCTGCGCAGCGGCGGCGTGATCGCGGTGCTCGCGCTGATGTTCGGCGCCTACGTGATCGCGGTCCGCGGCGCCGATCGGGTCTCGCCGCGGACGGTGCTGATGACGATCGCGGCGCTGCACGCGCTGGTGCTGCTGGCGCCGCCGCTGATCTCGACCGACACCTTCAGCTACCAGGCCTACGGCCGGATGGGCGCGCTGCTGGGCATCAACCCGTATCTGCAGGGCCCACACGCGATCGCGTTGGACAGCGTGTTCCCCTACATCGGCGCGAAGTGGTCCTACATCCCGACCGCCTACGGCCCGATCTTCACCGCGCTCAGCTACCTGCTGGCGCCGCTGTCGATCGCTGCCGGCGTGCTCGCGTACAAGGCGCTCGCGGCGCTTGCGAGCCTCGCGATCGTGGTGCTGGTCTGGAACTCCGCCCGCCTGCGCGGCGTCGACCCCGCGAAGGCAACCGCGCTCGTCGGGCTCAACCCGCTGATCGTGATCTACGGCGTCGGCGGCGGTCACAACGACCTGCTG
>JBEKRJ010000697.1:0-3348 GCA_049518835.1 Solirubrobacteraceae bacterium | reverse complement strand
AACGCCTCCTCGCAGTTGAAAGCAGGAGGTCGCGACCGGCTTCTTCCCAACACAAGAGGATGAGTCCGGCGGCGACCGCGCTGGGCGCCAGGGACTTGCGATGAGCACGATCTTGTTCCCGCTCTGTCCGGCCACCTCGTCAGGGAGCGGGGTCACGGCCGCGTCTGTGATCGTCGGGTGAGTGAGAAGCAACGCCTCGAGCTCGGAGGGCGCGATCTGGTAGCCCTTGTACTTGTTCAGCTCCTTGATCCGGTCGACGATCCAGAGCGAGCCGTCCTCGTCCAATCGCGCCACGTCGCCGGTGTGGAACCAGCCGTCGGCGTCGATCGCGCGCGCGGTCGCCTCGGGGTTGTTGAAGTAGCCTTTCATCGCCTGGGGGCCGCGGATGCAAAGCTCGCCCGGCTCGCCGGCGGGGAGGTCCTGCCCGGTCGCCACGTCGACGATCCGGCACTCGGTGTTCGGCGCCGCCGGCCCGATCCAGCCCGGCATAGTGCCCGCGAGCTTGTCCGTTACGAAATGCGTCACCGGGCTCGTCTCGGTGAGCCCATGCCCCTGCTGCATGCGGCATCTGAGGCGCTCACCGCACGCCACCTCGAGCTCGGCCGACAGTGGCGCTGCGCCCGAGAGTTCATGTACTCAAGGCTCGACAGGTCGTACTGATCGACTAGCGGACGCTTGGCCATCGCTAGTACGATCGGTGGCACGACCCAGGGCCGGGTTATCCGGTAGTCCTGGAGCACGCGCATGAACTCGGCGAAATCGAACCGCGGCATCGTCACCACGGTCGCGCCCCGGTACAGCGGGATGTTCATGACCACAACCAGCGCCTAGATGTGAAAGAACGGCAACACGGCGATCGCGCGCCCCTGCGTGTACTCAACCTCAGTCGTGGTGTCGGCGCCCGCGTGAGTGCACTGACAGACGTTCGCCACCAGGTTGCGGTGGGTCAGCATCACGCCCTTGGGGAGCCGGTGGTCCCGCTTGAGTACGGCAGCGCAACGAAGGTCCCGTGCCGGCAGCGCTCGACCCTGCAGCGGATTTTGCCAGCCGCACGAGATTCTCACCACCGCTGGAGCAGAAGCGATCACCGGTCCAGACGGGCCCCGCGCAGCGGGAAACGAGCCATCTGTCCTGGCAACGCGGCCGCGGCCTGAGGGCGGCGCGCGTGCTTGGCGCCGGCTCGCTTGCCGGTCGCGACGCCGACGCGCGCGTTGAGGCTGGAACTACGTTACGGCCGGTGATCTGACCGTCTCGGGTGTCACGTTGTGGTCGTCTGCGGGACACGACGTGACGTGCCCGGGCGCGATTTTGCCGGTATGTCACGTTTGGCGACCGGCTGGCGCTTCTGGACTCCTCAGACGTGCTCGATCCGCCGGCCTCGCCGCGATCGGCGCCGATCAACCTGCGCTTGCGAGCCAAGATCACCCCTCGCGGGCAGCACTCAGCGCAGCGCCGCTGGGCCGGCGCTTCATCGACGCGAACAGCCCGCCGCTGAACTCGACCGACCGTTCGCAGCGCTCGGGCAAGCTTCCGCTCAGACAGACAGCCACGGTCTCCATCGCGATCCTGCTCGAAGACGGCGTGCAGACACCAGAATTCGAACAGCCCCGAGGGAACGCGCTCAACAACACGGAGCACTATTAGCCCGCGCGGGGCGTCGATGCCGGTCCCAATTGGCGACGGATGGCATAGACCGCCGAATCGCGCGCTGCTCCTATCGCGCAGACGCAGGCGTTCGCGATCGCACCGGCGGACGACCGCTTTCGCCCTGGGTGCGCGGCGATCACGCACTCGCCAGCGACATGGTGGCGATCGTAGTGCGATGGCAGCTTCAGCAGACCTTCGATCGGACAGCGCGGTTTGCTGTCGCCTGCGCGTGGTTTGGTGAGCGCGTTGCTGGTCGCCCAGCCCGAGGACCGAGCCCGTTGTCGACACGGCGACGCTTATGCCAGACGACGAGTCAGCTCGATGGCCGCGGCGACCAGTTCGGCGTTGTTTGCGGCGACGCGACCGTCTGGGAGCTCGACCACGTCTTCCAGGCCGACGCGCACGTCGAACCCGGCGGCAGCGCCGGCTGAGATCACTTCCCACGTACGCTGGCCGTAGCCGTGCCACAGCTGTGGGACCCCGTCGGGGATCAGCTGCGCGATCGCGCGGGCGTCTTCGACGCCACCCTCGACCTCGACGAGCGCGCGGAGAACTTGGTGGGTGAACGGGCTGGCAGCGAACTGTTCGGCGTCGGTGGGGGTCGCGAGCCCGACTTCCACAGCGATGCCCGCGTGCAATGCGGCGCGGACGATCCCGCCCCACCCGAGCTCGGAGAGGTTGACCGACACGAAGTCGGGCGCTCGTCGCCAGGCTTTGATCGCGGCAGCGCGCGCGAATGGGTCGGGATCGATCGCCGCCGAGGTCGAGAGCCCGACGGGCAGGCCGGGGATCGCGGCGCGGATCGCGGCGACGGCGGCGTCACACGCGCGCGGCTGCATCGTCTGCGCCCCGGCGCCGTCGCGCGGATGCACGTGGATGGCAAACGCACCAGCATTGCGAACCGCGATCGCGTCAGCCGCCAGCTCGGCCGGCGCTTGGGGCACGGCGGGGTGCTCGGCGCGCACGCGGGCGCCGTTCAGGCAGGCCTTGACCGCCATCTTCAGTCGCTACCAGGCCGAGCCGGGGTCGCCACAGCAGACACCTCCAATCGCGCGCTGACAAGTCGCCATCGGTCGAAGTGTCGCGCGTCACGCGGAGGATCAGCAAGCAGCCGGGTCTGGTGCTCGGGAGGGATTCACTGAAAGCGGCGCGGCCGGACTTCGCGTCGGTTCGAGCGGAACTACGATGCGAGGACGGCTAGCGGGCCGACCGCGCTGCTGATCTTGGGTGTGCAGCCTGAGATCGTCGAGCGCTTCAGCGACTCGGCGCTGACCGAGCGGCTTGCGCGTGCGCGTGATCTACGTCAAGGTCGGTCTCCGTGAGGGGGATCCGGAGATCAGTCCGCGCAGCGCGGCGTTCTCGCGGATCGTGGAGCTCGCCGGGTTCGTCGAAGGCGTCTCGTATACCGTGAGTTTCGACATCCGCGAGCGGCCCGCGGCCGCTGCCGCGTCGCGCGCTGGCTTGAGCGGGGACGGTTAGCCAGTTCAAGCGCTGCCGCCGCGCAACGGCCCCTGATTGCGCCCTGACGCTCCACTCAGGATCCTTCCTCAATGCGCAATCGAGTGCGGGCGGTCAAGCCTGCGCGGGCGTCCCGGCCCGGGAGCAGACCCATGGTCTGCGGATGCTGCGTTGATCTCGAGGTTGGCGGTGCTGCTCGGATCGAGGGCAGGTTCATCGACCCGTTCGGGCAGTGGTGGTCGG
>JBEKRJ010000696.1:0-3349 GCA_049518835.1 Solirubrobacteraceae bacterium | reverse complement strand
CGGCAGCGACTTCCGCCGGCTAACAATCGAATATGTCGAGCAGATGGGGATCCCGATCAAAAGCACCCATCACGAGGACGGGCCTTCGCAACACGAGATCGACCTGCAGCACATGGACGCACTGTCGATGGCCGACGCGGTGACCACCTACCGGGTAGCTGACAAGCAAGCCGCGCGCGAGCTCGGCGCGCACGCAACGTACATGCCCCACCCGCTCGAGGACCGGCCCGGGTCGGGCATGCACCTGCACATGTCGCTCTTCAGCGCCGAGGGCAACGCGTTCCAGTCCCCGGACCCCGGCCCGCCGCTGTCGCCGCTGGGCAGCGGGTTTCTCGCCGGAGTGCTCGCCCACGGCCGGGAGATCACGGCAGTGACCAACCAGTGGGTCAACTCCTACAAGCGGCTCGCGCTCGGCTACGAAGCCCCGCAGCACGTCGGCTGGACGCGACACGCCCGCAACGGACTGGTCCGAGTCCCGTCCGGCCGGCCCGGCAGCACGTGGGCGACGCGAATCGAGCTGCGCTCACCCGACCCCGGCTGCAACCCCTACCTGACGTTCGCGATCGTGCTCGCAGCCGGCCTGCGAGGAATCAAGCACGGGTACGAGCTGGGTCCCGAAGACGAAGACCCGCCCTACCGCGCTGGCTCGCTGCCGGAGGACCTGCGAGAGGCGACGGACCTGTTCGAGTCCTCCGAGCTGGCGCACGACACGTTCGGCGAGCGCCTGTGCGAGTGGTACGTGCGCAACAAGCGCCGTGAATGGGAGGAGTTTCGAAAGACCGTCAGCGCGTTCGAGCGCCGGCGATACCTGGACGTCCTGTAGCGGCGCAGACCGAATGATCGACGCTTGGATCGTTGCGCAGGATCCGGACCTGGCCAGCGAGACGGCGGCGGCGGTCGCCCAGCTCGGCCTGACGCCACGCCGCACATCGAACAACGCTGACGGGCAGCCGAAAGCCGACGACGGCGGCGCAGAGCGGCTGCCCGCCGTCCTGATCGTCGTCGCTGCCCCCGGCGAGCCGCTTCCCACGAAGGTCTATGCACAGCTGCTCGAAGACGAGCGGTTAGCTGCCGTGCCGGTCGTGCTGGCGGTCGACGAGCAGCACCTGCTCGCCCGCTCCGACGTCTCGATCGCCGATGAGCTGATCGTCCGACCCTACAGCGCGGCCGAGCTCGGCGTCCGGATCCAGCGTGCCCGGGAGCAGAACGGGATCGCCCCAGACGAGATTGTCCACGTCGGAACGCTCGAGGTCAACCTCGCCACATACCAGGTCGCGATCTCCGCCCGGCGTGTCGACTTCACCTACATGGAGTACGAGCTGCTCAAGTTCCTGGTCACCGGTCCCCGACGCGCCCACTCCCGGGAGGCGCTGCTGAGCACCGTGTGGGGACTGGACTACTACGGAGGCGCGCGGACAGTCGACGTCCACATCCGCCGCCTACGCGCAAAGCTCGGCCCCGAGCACGCCTGGCGGATCAAGACAATCCGTGGCGTCGGCTACCGGTTCGAGTGTTAGACGTGGGTGTCACCTCATGAAGAACTGCTGGTAGATCAGGAAGGCGTTGATAGCCGAGATCGCGATCGTGCAAATCCATGCTGTGATGGTGGTGATCCGACGGTTGACGTGGATCCCCATGATGTCGCGGCGGTCGGTCATCATGATCAGCGGAATGAGCGCGATTGGGATGCCGAAGGAGAGCACGACCTGGCTGAGCACCATCGCTCTAGTCGGGTCCATGCCGACGGCGAGCACGGTGATCGCGGGAATCATCGTCAGCGCGCGGCGGAGCGGGAGGGGGAGGCGGACGTTGATGAAGCCGGCCATCACGACCTGTCCGGCGTAGGTCCCGACGCTGGCGGAGGACGCACCCGAGGCGAGCAGCGCGACTGCGAACGCGAGTGCGGCGGTGCCGCCGGCGAGGTGCGCGAACTCGGCGTGGGCCTGCTGGATCGTGCTCAGGCCGTTCAGTGCCGAAGTGTGGAAGAGCTTGGCGGCGACCGCGAGCATCGCCAGGTTGGCGAGTCCGGCGAGTCCGAGGGCGATGATCACGTCGAACCGCTCGAACTGGATAACGCGCGCGCGCTCCTGGTCGTTGCGGCATGGCATCCGGCCTTGTGTGAGCGCCGAGTGCAGGTAGATCACATGCGGCATCACGGTGGCGCCGACGATCCCGGCCGCGATGTAGAGGGAGCTGGTGCCGGTCAGGCCAGGGATCAGCCCGCGGAGCGAGCCGCTGGTCGACGGCCCGATCCGCAGCGTCTCGTACAGGAAGCCGAGGAAGATGATCCCCAGCAGGGCGGTGATCGCCACCTCGAAGCGCCGAAACCCTTGGGTCTGCAGCTCGAGGATCGCGAACGCGATCACACCGGTGATGATTCCCGCTGGCAGCAGTGGCACGTGGAAGAGTAGATTTAGGCCGATCGCGGCGCCGAGGAACTCGGCGATGTCGGTGGACATCGCCATGATCTCCGCCTGTACCCACATCCCCCAAGAGAACGCGCGGGGCCAGCACGCTCGGATCGTCTCGGGCAGGTTCTGGTCGGTGACGATCCCGAGCTTGGCCGACAAGTACTGGATCAGCATCGCGATCAAGTTAGCCGCGAGCACGACCCACAGCAGCAGGTAACCGTACTGTGCGCCACCCTGGACGTTGGTGGCGATGTTCCCTGGGTCGACGTACGCGATCGTCGCGACGAACGCCGGGCCGAGCATGAACAACGTGGCCCGCAGCCGCCCCTTTGACAGCAGCCGCTCTAGCGCGCTCGGGGTCGCGACGCCAGAATCCTGGAGGGCGATCGAAGCCCCGTCGGCGGCGCCGGCCTCCACGACGCCCACGAACACGCGCCCTCCGAACGGCCGGTGGTCTACGACCCCCGCGGCGAGTGCGATCGATTGCCTGTCATCTCTGGGAAACATTTGATCTTGTGTCACATCCGATTACCGAACAAGCTGATCCCAAGTTAGGCGCGCCGCATTTCCGCAGCGTGCCCTGACGGTTGCGAGCATGTCACAACCATTGCTAGCAGAAGTCCGGTTTATGAACAGCTGATGACCCGACCCGCTGCATTCGACCGGCGGCGCACTCGCAGCGGCGGATTTCGGGCCATTTGGACAGCTTCACCTGCCAAGCCGTCTCCTACGATTGCCGGCAAGGTGGTTCACCTCGCAACAGATCATCGAGGAGTACGCGTTACGTCGGGCGATCGAGTGCGACGTCAGCCAGCTGCGAATCTAGTTCGTTTCTACGAGGAGCTCAACACGCATGTTCCGCCGGAGCGCTTCGCGTGTGATCCCTTGCCCATCAAGCGCGCCGGTGTCCGCACCGCTGCAATCCGCGAGTACTCGCG
>JBEKRJ010000695.1:0-3352 GCA_049518835.1 Solirubrobacteraceae bacterium | reverse complement strand
CGCTCACGCGCGCCTGGCTTGGGCCTTGGCAGGCCGGCCGCCCGGGTCGGCGGTCGGGCAGACGTTTGCCGGTGCGAGTGCACCGACGGCGCCGGTATGCTCGCAACGATGCCGGCGGCGCGGACGATCGCAAACGAGGAGCAGTTGCGCGCGACGCTCGGGCACCCGGCCGAGCTCGTGCTCGCGAAGATCACCGACCGGTTGAACTCGCTCACGCGGCAGTTCATCGAGCGCTCGCCGTTCGTGTGCGTCGCGACCGCGAGCGCCGGCGGCGGGCTCGACGTCTCGCCCCGCGGCGATCCGCCGGGGTTCGTGCGGATCCTCGACGAGCGCACGCTGCTGCTGCCCGACCGCCCTGGCAACCGGATCGGCGACACGCTCACGAACCTTCTGTCGGACCCGCGAATCGCGCTGCTGTTCCTGCTGCCCGGGGTCGGGGAGACGTTTCGCGTCAACGGTCGCGCGGTGATCGTCGACGATCCCGAGCTGCTCGCGCCGTCTGCCGTCGACGGCAAGGTGCCGCGCCTCGGCATCATGGTCTCGATCGAGCAGGCCTACACCCAGTGCCCCAAGGCGCTGATGCGCTCTGACCTGTGGAACCCCGACCGCCACATCGAGCGCTCGCGGCTGCCCAGCTCGGGCGCCATCATCCGCTCGCTCAAGGATCCGCAGTTCGACGCCGACGGCTACGACCGCGAGCGCGCCGAGCGCTACCGCCGCCGCGAGGGGCTGTACTAGCCCAGCTTCTTGGGTTCGCGTCGGCGGCTCGAGCAGCGCAGCTCCGCGAGCGGGTCTGGGCCCGGGGCAAGTGCTCAGCTAGAGCGTCACGGTGCGGCCGGCCTCGAACCCCTCGGAGGCGACGATCTCGTCGATCACCTCAGGCGGGACCGCGGCGTCGGTCGTGATCGCCATCGCCGCGAGGCGCTCGTGGCCGGCCTCGCGCTCGTCGGGCTGGCGGCCGACCGCTGCCGAGACGATGTTGACGCCGGACTTGCCAAAGCAAGTCCCGACCCGTCCGATCATCCCCGGCAGGTCGCGGTAGCGAAACAGCGTGATGTGACCCTCGAGCTGGACCGCGAACCGTTGCCCCCACGCCTCGAGCAGATGCGGGCGGCCCCGGCGGCCGATCAGCGTCCCGGCGACGCGGACGCGCTCGTCGCCGCAGCTGACGGTGACCCGGACCAGGTCGGTGTAGTCGCGCGCGCTGGTCGTGCGGCTCTCGCCGATGTCGATTCCCCGCTCCTCGGCCATCGCGGGTGCGTTGACTTCGTTGACCTCTTCTTCGGTGTGTCCGCGAAGCACGCCGAGCAGCGCCTGGATCGATAGCAGGCGCGTGTCGCGTTCGGCGATCCGGCCGAGGAACTCGGTCTGCACGCGGTCCACCGAGGAGCCGCGCAGCAGTTCGATCGCGATCCGGCCCAGCGCGCGGCACAGCCCCACGAACGGTCCGAGCGCTTCCATGTCCTCGGCGGGGATCGCGGGGATGTTGACGGCGCTGGTGACGACGCCGCCGGTCAAGGCGGCGATCACCTGCTCTGCGGCTTGGTAGCCGGCGCGGTCGGTCGCCTCGGCGGTCGAGGCGCCGAGGTGCGGAGTCACGATCACGTTGCGATAGCCAAACAGTGGGTGTTCGGTGACCGGCTCGGAGCTGAATACGTCCAGCGCCGCGCCCGCGACCATGCCCGAATCAAGCGCGGCTTGGAGGTCTGCCTCGACCACCAGCGCCCCGCGCGCGACGTTGAGGATCCTGACCCCGTGCTTGCACTTCGCCAGTGCTCGGGCGTCGAGCCACCCCTTCGTGTCGGGCGTGTTTGGCAGGTGCAGGGTGAGGAAGTCCGCGACCGCGTAGACATCGTCGGAGGCGGCGGCCTTTTCGACGCCGAGATCGCGGTAGCGCTCAGCGCCGACGTACGGGTCATACGCGATCACGCGCATCCCGAACGCGCGCGCGCGCCCGGCGACCAGCTGTCCGATCCGACCGAAGCCGAGGATCCCGAGCGTCTTCTCATACAGCTCCACGCCGGAGAACTTCGAGCGCTCCCAGCGCCCCGCCGTCAACGACGCATGCGCCTGGGGGACGTTGCGCGCGAGCGCCAACAGCAGTGCCATCGTGTGCTCAGCGGCGGTGATCACGTTTGACTGCGGCGCGTTAGCGACGACGATCCCGCGCTTAGTCGCCGCCGCGACATCGACGTTGTCGACGCCGACACCCGCGCGGCCGACCGCCCGCAGCCGCCGCGCGTGCGCGATCAGCTCGGCGTCGAGCTTAGTTGCCGAACGGATCAAGATCGCGTCGTAGCCCCCGATCCGCGCCGCGAGCTGCTCGCGACTCCAATCGCCGCCGAGATCGACCTCAAAGCGCCCCCGCAGCAGCTCGATTCCCGACGCGCCGATGTTCTCGGCGACCAACACCCGCGGCGCGCCCGCGCCGTCGCCATCCGCGGCGATCGTGCCCCGCTCGCCGCTCACAGCCGCTCCAACACCCAGTCGACGCACGCCGTCAACGCCTGCACGTCAGCCGGATCGATCGCGGGGAACATCGCGATCCGCAGCTGATTTCGCCCCAGCTTGCGATACGGCTCGACGTCGACGATCCCGTTCGCGCGCAACGTCGCCGCGAGCGCCGCCGCATCGACGTGTTCGTCGAAGTCGACCGTCGCGACCACCGCCGAGCGCTTGAACGGATCGGCGACGAACGGGGTCGCGTGCGCGTGCGCGTCCGCCCACCCGTACACGTGCGCCGAGGACGCGCGACAACGCTCGCACATCGCCTCGAGCCCGCCCTGGGCGAGCATCCACTCGAGCTGGTCGACGAGCAAGAACAACGTCGCGATCGCCGGCGTGTTGTAAGTCTGGTCCTTGACCGAATTCTCCAACGCGATCGACAGCGACAAGAAATCCGGGATCCAGCGCCCACCCGGACGCCCAGCGCCCAGTTGCGCGATCCGCTCCAGCGCCGCCGGGCTCAACAACGCCAGCCACAACCCTCCCTCGGACGCAAGCCCCTTCTGCGGCGCGAAGTAATACGCGTCCGCCTCACCGACGTCGACCGGCAGCCCCCCCGCCGCGGACGTCGCATCGATCAACACCAACGCCTGGTCCTTAGAGCCGGCAGGACGCACCACCGGCACCATCACCCCGGTCGAGGTCTCGTTATGCGCCCACGCGAGCACATCCGCACGCACGTCGAACACCGGCGCCGGCGCGTCCCCGGCCGGCGCCCCGATCACGATCGGGTCCTCCAAAAACGGCGCGCCGCGCGTACACGCCGCGAACTTCGAACTGAACTCCCCGTAAGCCAGATGCAACGCCCGCTCACGCACCAGACAACACGTCGCCGCGTCCCAAAACG
>JBEKRJ010000694.1:0-4737 GCA_049518835.1 Solirubrobacteraceae bacterium | reverse complement strand
AACCTCCTCAACTGATACGACCGCCGTGAAGACGCCGAGCGAGCGGTGCTGGCGGTCGTCGGCCGGGATCTGACGGAGGCCGCCAAGTTCGCTCGCCAAGGGCATCGCCGCGGCATCGCCGCTACGGCGCCGCGAGCAGCTGCTCGAGCGGCGTGCCCTGCGCCTGCTCGTGCAGGAAGGACTCGTTGCTGGTGTTCTCCAGCAGCCGCCGCACGAGGTATGCCATCCCGGCGACGAGGTCTCCGACCGGGCAGTACGTGCGCACGCGCAGGCCGCGGGCGGCGAGTGCGTCCTGCAGCTCGTCGCCGAGGCCGCGCAGGACCTGCAGCTCGAGGTCGCGATCGTCGCCGCCGGCGAGTCGGTTGACCGCGATCGCGTGCGCGACCGAGCGCAGGTTGTGCGAGGCGACCGCGACGCGCACGGCGGGGCGCGCCGCCAGCAGGCGTTCGGTGAGCGCCTCGAAGTTGCGATCGCAGTCGGCCTTGACCTCGAACACGGGCGCCGGCCAGCCATGCTGACGGGCCTGGACGAGCTCGTGGTCCCAGTAGGCGCCCTTCACCAGCCGTACCTGGAGCGGCGGCGTGCGCCGGCAGGCGCGCGCCCACTGCAGCACCTGCGCGAGCTGCTCGGGCGAGTCGCGCAAGTAGGCCTGCAGCACGATCCCGGTGGACGGCCCGTCGGCGAACTCATCCTCGGCGAGCAGGTCGAGCACGAGCTCGAGCACCGCCTCGCGCGAGTCCAGCGACTCCATGTCGATGTGGATGTGGGCGCCCAGCTCGCGTCCGAGCGCCAGCAGCGGCCGCAGGCGTGCGGCCGCGTCGCGGCGGCCGAGCTCCGGCGCGCTGGGGTGCAGCAGCGGCGTCAGTGCCGAGACCTTGACCGACAGGTTGGCGCGCGGCACCGGGCCGGCGCCGTCCTGCTCGAGCGTCGCGCGCCGCGGCCAGCGCGCGGCGGCAGCGGCGAGCTCGCGGGCGGCGTCGGCGCAGCGGCGCGCGTAGGTGTCAGCCTCGGGCTGGGTCACGGTCGCTTCGCCGAGCAGGTCGACGGTGCTGGCGACGCCGCGCTCCCACAGGTGGCGCAGCACGCCGAGCGCTGCGCGCGGCGACTCGCCGACGATGAACCGGTGGGCCATGTGCTTGACGCCGCCCGCGGCGGCCGCGCCGACGGCGGTTCGACCGGCCTTCGTGTGCGCGATCCGCATCGCGGCGGCGAGCGGCTGCGGGCGCTCGGGCAGCTCGGCGAGGAAGCTCGTCAGGTGTCGGGCGAGGTCGTCCAGCGACCGGCACGCTGGGACGACGTCGACGAATCTGAACAGCGCCGCGCGCAGCTCGCGGTCGCCGGAGGCGAGCTCCAGCGCGCGCGCGTCGAGCGCGCGCAGCGGAGGTCTCGCGCTCGACCGCGTCTGGATCCCGATCGGCAGCCTCAGTTGGCTCGGGGGGGTCGGCGCTCAAGTGAGCGCACCAGCCCTCGCCGCGGCGGCTGTCGGGACGAGCGCCGCCGGCGTCGACCGCTCGATCGCCTCCCAGCTCATGTCCCCGGCGCGCTGCGCCTCGTCGGCGCCACCGCCGCCACGCAGGCCGAACAGCCGCTTGGCGAGCAACAGGTAAACGACGACCGCGAGATTGACCAGGAACCCGACCACCTTGAGCACCGTAGCGCCGTGGATGATCTCGTAGATCTCGGGCGCTAGCAGGATCGTCGTCGCGACGAACGTCAGGTACTCGGCCCAGCGCCTGGCGTACCACAAGCCGATCGCTTCGACTCCCTCGAGCACGGCGTAAGCGAGCAGTGCAATGCCGACCTCGCGCAGCGTCCCAGAGTGCAGCGTGAACAGCTTGTTGAACTCCTTCAGGATCCCGACGTTGCCGGAGTACTGCACCGGTCCACCGGCGACGCCCCCTTGGATCGCGGTCATGACGCGGTAGAACGCTCTGCGGAGGCTGCCCTCGTTGGCCGCGAACAGGAGCGCGCCGATCCCGAGCAGGCCGAGGATCATGAAGTGCACGGCGCGGTCGACCGCGATGATCCGCAGCACTACCTTGTCGCGCAGCGCCTTGCCGCGCAGCGGGACCTCGATCTCGTCGCGGTCGGGCGGGTGGCGCCGGCTCGGTCTCGCAGGCGGGGCGAGCGCCACCCAGCAGTCGCAGCGCAGGCAGCGATGCCAGCGCACCGGTCCCTGATCGATCGCGATCAGAGCATCCTGGGGGCGTAGCTGCTGCGCGTCGAGCGCCACCAATCGGTGACCGCCGAACCCGCACGCGACCAGCTCCCAGTCGACCTTGCGGCGCGGCCGGTGGGCCAGTTCGGTCCCGGGCGCGGGCGTCGGGGGATCCGCCGCCGGCGTCGCCGGATCCGGGGCCTGTGCGGGAGGGTCGGGCCGGGGGGTGGGTGCGTCGGGCGCGGCGCTCATCAGTGTGGCTGAGATACTCGCACGACCCAGGCAGGATCAAACCCCTCGAGCGGCGAACAACAAAGTCAGTGAAAGCTGCCCTCGTCCTCCTTGTCGCGCCGGCGCTCGCGCTGGCAGCCTGCGGCTCGGCGACCTCGACGACGACGACCGTCGTGCAGAGCACCGCCGCGGGCGGCTCCACGTCTGCCGCGACGCCAAGCTCGGGCGCGTCCAGCACCAGCCCCTCCGGGCCGGCCGGCTCTGGCGCGACCACGACCAGCGGCATGATAACTACGACCAGCGGCATGACAACCACGACCAGCGGCATCACGACCACCACCAGCGCCCCGACGACCGCATCGACGAGCGAGACCACGAGCTCGCCGGCGACCTCTTCGACCGCCGCCGGCTCGGCCCCGGCGATCTGTCGGGCGGCCGACCTGGCGCTCAGCTTCATCGGCCAGCAGGGCGCGACCGGGCACGGGGAGGTCGCGTTTGCGCTTCGCAATACGCGCGCTCGCAGCTGTCACACGATCGGCTATCCGGGCGTCCTGTTCCTCGATCGCGCTGGGGCGCCGCTGCCGACGATCCCCACCCACACGACGCAGGACTTCTTCGGCGTCGCCCCACGACGCCCGTTGCAGGTCGCCTCCGGCGCGACCGTCTCGTTCCGGCTCGGCGTCACCCACGGGATCGCCTCAAGCGCCGGCTGCACGACCGCCTACGGGCTGCAGGTGATACCGCCCAACGACACGGCGACGCTGCGCGTGGCGATCCCCAACGGGGCCTACGAGTGCCGTGGCGTGACGGTCTCACCGCTGCAGCCGGGCAACTCCGCGTATCCGTGAGCGTCGTCCTGCCTCTGATCGCACGCGACCGGCGTCCGGTGGGCTGACTTGGGGCCCGCGATCGGGGCCCGTGCGAGCAGCCGTGCGAGTGTCTGCGCTGACACCGGTGGCCCGAGCGCAGAGCCTTGGGCGAGGTCGCAGCCAAGCCGTACGAGCTCGTCGAGCTGCTGACGGTGCTCGACGCCGTCGGCGACCACCGTCAGCGACAGGGCGTGCGCCATCGCGATGATCGCCTCGGTGATCGCGCTGTCGCGTTGCTTGGTGCCGAGGCCGTCGATGAACGAGCGCTCGATCTTCAGCATGTCGAGCGGCAGGCGGGTGAGCTCACCGAGCGACGAGTAGCCGGTCCCGAAGTCGTCGAGCGCCAGGCGTACGCCGAGCTGCTTGAGCGCCGGCAACGCGTCGGTCAGCGCCGTGTTGTCGCGCAACAGCAGGCACTCGCTGATCTCGACGGTCAGGCAGCGAGGGTCCAGGCGCGCGTCGTGGAGCACTTCGGCGACCGCCTCGGGCAGACCTGGCCTTGCGACCAGGACCGCCGACAGGTTGACGGCGATCCACACCGGCGGCGTGCCGGGCTCCGCGCGCTCCCAGCGCGCGCGCTGGCGGCACGCAGTGTCGAGCGCCCATCGCCCGATCGGCTCGATCAGTCCCGCCTCCTCGGCGATCGCGATGAATTCCGACGGGGCGATCAGGCCTCGTTGCGGGTGCTGCCAGCGCAGCAGCGCTTCGACGCCGGCGATCGATCGGTCCTGCAGCGAGACGACGGGCTGATAGACGAGCGCCAGCTCGTCTCGCTCGAGCGCCCGGCGCAGCTCGCGCTCGACGCGCAGGTGAGCGCTCGCCCGCTCGCGCATCACCTTGTCAAACAGCTCGTAACGCGCGCGTCCGCGCTCCTTGGCGCGATACATCGCGGCGTCGGCATCGCGGATCAGCCCGTCGGCGAGCTCGTCTCCCTCGGCCAGTGCGATCCCAACGCTGGTCGTCACGAAATGCTCAGAGTCCGCCAGCACGAACGGTTGGGCGAACACTGCGGCGATCCGCTGCGCCATCTCGATCGCGTCGCGTTCGCCGGAGATATCCTCCAGCAGGACCGCGAATTCGTCGCCGCCGAAGCGCGCGACAGTGTCGGTGGCGCGCACCGCGTGGCGCAGCCGCGGCGCGACGGCCGCGAGCAGCTCGTCGCCGACCTGGTGGCCGAGGCTGTCGTTGACCAGCTTGAAGCGATCGAGGTCGAGGAACAGGATCGCTGCTCGCGAGCTTCGCCGGCGCACGCGGGCGAGCGCCTGCTCGAGCCGGTCGTGGAACAGGACGCGGTTCGGGAGCCCGGTGAGCGAGTCGTGCAGCGCGCGGTGGCGGATTTCGTCCTCGGTCGCCGAGCGTGCCAGCGCGTCGGCGAGCACGTTTGCGAGCGACTGCAGGAAATGCACGTCCCCCGGGCTGTAGCGGCGCGGCGCGCGCGACTGGGCGACAAGCACGCCAAACGGCCCGTCGTGTCCCTCA
>JBEKRJ010000693.1:0-3355 GCA_049518835.1 Solirubrobacteraceae bacterium | reverse complement strand
AACGCATCTCCGGTCGAGCGGTTCCTTTCGTCCGTGAAAAGCTGCGGCTCCAGGACCGCCCCGTGCTCGACTGCTCCATCAGCGCAGCGACCGCCCGCCCGCCGGCCACGACCAGCCCATGCCATCAATCCTCCCGCCGGTCCCTAACCGGACTCACACCGCCAAACGCCGCGACGACCCCTGAACGCGTACGATCCACCCTCGGACCGGAGCGCGGTTCCATGTTCATTACGTGTTTTTACCTGCCAAACCCCCACTTTCCCACTTTCGGCGTCATACAACGTGAACAACGTCGACGTGGATGTCGTCCTCGCCGAGTTCAGCGCACTCCGCGCCGAGATCCTCTCCTGCCAACAGGCGCAGACCGGCGTCTTCGTCGGGGGGATGACGGCGACGGCCGCCGTTGGCGCGATCGCGTTCAGCAAGGGCAGCAGGCTCCAGATCCTGCTCGTGCTCCCGTTCGTCCTCAGCGGGCTCGGACTCTTGTACCTGGATTACTCGCGCCGGCCCGCGGCGATAGGCAAATACATCCGCACCGAACTGTGGTTGATACTTGAACTCCATCCTGCCTGCCGCCAGCTGCCCTCCTGGGAGCGGTACCTCGACAAAAAACGACAGCAGCTGTCCAGACGAGACCGCCTGCTCGGTGCCTTGCCCTTTGTGCTCGTGTTTCTCGTCCCAAGCGTCCTGGCGCTGGTCGTGGGGGCCTACAAGCTGATCCACTCAAGCTGGGGGGAGGCCTACTGGCTGCTCTGGGTAGCGTGTCTGGTGGTCGTGCTCATGCTCTTGGCGCTACTGGCACGCCGTCGCTGGCATCCGGCAGCGTGGCATTAAGACTCAGAGGCACAACGCGGCTCCCGTTGCCATTCCTACATTCCTACAAACTACATTCCTACATTCCTACGGCGTTTGCAGGACTTTTGTCGGCGGCGCGCGTACGAACCCCGTATGAGGCGACCCCCGGCGGCTGGGGCGGCGCGCGACCGCGATCGCGTCAGCGCTGCGCTCGCTGGGGCGTAACGAGCGCGAGGTCAAACCTGCAGCCGGTGAAGTACCCGCCCGCCGGCGAGAACAGGTAAGCGACGAGCGTGGCAACATCGTGATCGCCGCTGGCGCGGCCGGGCACGATCGCGGTCGTCACGATCTGGTAGCGCGCCCATTCGGTCGCCAGCGTCCGCGCGAGGTTCTCGAGCGCCGCGCCGGCGGCGCCGGCGTGCGGCCCGGCAGCGCGCGAGGGCGCGACCAGGACGATCCGGCCGCCCTCGCCGCCGGGGATCAGCGCGCCGTTCCCGAGCGCCCGGATCGCCGTCCACCCAGCCTGCAGCGTGGACTGCAGGCGCTCCGGGCCGCCGGCGCCAAACGGCGTGGCCGCGTCGAACACCAGCCCGGCAAGCGGCGCACGGGCGCGCGCCCACTGCTCCTGGCCGGGTTCGTCTCCGCGGACGTCGAATTGGTGCAGCGCCGCGCCGAGCGCGGCCAGCTGCTCGCTCACCGCTTCCCTGGGCGGCCCGGCGGCGGCGATCGCCTGGCCGTCGAGCAGCCACTCGCGCAGCACGCCCACCGAAAGCCCTAAGGGCCCGAAGCGAGCCGGCGCGCGCCGCGATGCCCGGCGCGCTTTAGCTCGCCGTGCAGTTGCTTGATGTGGCCGAAGATCAGGTCGGCCGCCTCCTGCTGCTGCTCGCGGGTCGTGTCGGGGATCTGCTCCAACCGGAACGCCTTGCCGAACAGGATCGTCACCTTGGGGAACCGCAGCCGTCTCCAGTTACGGGTCTGGTAGGAGCCGAGGATCGCGACCGGCACGACGGGAGCGCCCGACTCGAGCGCCAGGCGCCCGATCCCCGGCCGGGCGGTGTCGGCGATCCGGCCGGTCCGCGAGCGCGTCCCCTCGCAGTACATGACGACCGCGCCGCCGCGATCGAGCACCCGGAACGCGGTCAAGAACGCCTCGTCGTCCTGGTATCCGCGCCTGACCGGGAACACGCCGCCGTGCGAGAAGATCCACGCCCCGATGCCGCTGAAGATCTGCGACTTGCCCATGAACTGCACGCGCCGGCGGATGAACGCACCGGTGAAGAAGTGGTCCATGAACGACGCGTGATTAGGAGCCAGGATCACGGGGCCGTTGGGGACGTTGGCGGTCGCGTAGCCGCGCGCGCGAAACAGGACCAGCGCGCACAGCACGGTCAGCACGCGCGTGACCTCGTAGACCTTGGCCTCGGGCTCGCCCCCGCGCACGCGCTCGTGGAACTGGTCGAAGAACTCCTTCGGCCGCTCGTCCTTGTACCTCTGAGGCTTGAGCTCGACGTCGGGCATCGCGATCACGAATTGTTAGCGCGAAACCGCGCCAGCCATTGATCCCATTCGCGCGCGACGATCCGCTCCCCGGTCACGCCGTCAGCCTCGGCGGACGCCAGGAACACGATCGGCGGCCCCATCACGTCGGCTGCCAGCAGCCCGGCGCGGGCCTCGTCGGGGACGCCGTCGGGGATCATCCCGGTGTCGGTCGCGCCACCCGGGAGCAGCAGATTGACGGCGATCCCGTGCGGGCGCAGGTCCTCGGTCATCACCAGGCTGAGCGCCTCCGAGCCCGCGCGGGACGGCCCGTACGGCACGAACCCAGGCCGGCGCATCGTCTCGTGGTTGATCGAAACGTTGACGAACCGCCCGTGTCCCTGCTCGATCAGCAACGGCGCGAACGCACGGGCGACGTGGAAGTAACCGTTGAGGTTGGTCTGTACGACGTCGTAGAACCCCTCGGCCGACACCTCCCAGAACGGCTGTGGCTGCGCCAGAAAGCTCGGGTTGACGGTCCGCATCCCGATCCCGGCGTTGTTGACGACGAGCTCTAGCTCGACCCGCCGGCGCCGGAACGCCGCGGCGGCCGCCGCGGCGCTGTCGGGATCGCGCACGTCGAGCGCCAGCCCCTCGGCGGGCAGGCCCTCCGCACGCCAGCCCGCAACCGCCTGCTCGAGTCGCTCGCCGGCGCGAGCCGCGATCGTGACCGTCGCGCCGTCGAGCAGCAGCGCCCGGGCCATCGCCGCTCCCAGGCCGCTGGTGGCCCCCGTCACCAACGCGTGCATACCGCTGAGGTCAGCCAACTCGCGACCGCCGAGCTCGTGCGGGGCGACGAATCGAACCGGACAAAGTGCTGCTGGGCCCTCAGCCCGTCAGCGGCACGACCAGCGCGGGCTGCTCGATCGTGTGCTCGCCGCTGACTGGGACGACGCCGTTGCCGACCGCGAAGAACTCAATCACGTGCGAGCCCCAGCCATGGCTGCGCTCCACGATTCGCGCGCCGACGATCCCAACCGCCTGCAGCTCGTTGGCCTCGAGTTGCATCCGCTCCATCGCCAGC
>JBEKRJ010000692.1:0-3358 GCA_049518835.1 Solirubrobacteraceae bacterium | reverse complement strand
CCTACCCGCCCGATCTGGAGGGGGTCGCTGGCGAGCAGCGCGCGCGGGCGCTCTGAGCGGCACGTCGTCCCGCGCGCATCACGTAGAACGGTGGGTGCGTCTCGCTTTAGCTTTAGCCCGTCGGTGAACGCGGCTGCGTCGATGACTCGCCGGGCTCGGGCGATGGGCGTAGCGCAGCGGCGGCGGCAGCGTAGCGCCGGGCGCGGTATGCGTCGAGCGCGGTGCCAAGCTGAGCTACCGCGTGGGCGTTCTCAGCAGAGCCGGCAAGCCAGATCAGGACGGCGAGGACCTCTTGCTCGGGCAGCGCCTTTTGTGACATCCGCTTGCCAGTTCGTGTTCGAAGCCCGGCGGTCAGATCCGCAAGCGAGCGACGCAGTGAGGTTGGGAGGCGAGTCGAGAGCAGTTCGAGCGACTCGTTCAAGTCAGGCGGGTCTGGCAGGTCATCCAGCGGATCGGGCTTCGCGGCATCTTGGGGCGGTGTCGGCGGCACGCTTGCGAGCCTGGGTTTGGTGCTCTCGCTGGGCTGGCGCTTGGGTCGCGGTGTCTTCGGTGCAGGCTCGCGGTCGGGCTGCGGTTCACGCTCGCGATCGGGCTGGGGCTCAGCTTCGGCGGGATCGCTGGAACGCGCGCTGCTGCGAGAAAGCGGCGAGTCGAGTCGCTTGATCTCGAGCCGGCTCATGCTGCGACCGAGTCGAGCTCATCAGCCAGCGATCGGAAGGCAAGCGATCCGATGTGATCGGGGCGCCACACGACGAGCGGTTCCTGCAGGATCGCGGCTTTCTCGAAATCGTCCCTGGCGGGAATGAGCGTGCGAGCGACCGGGAGGTCGAGCTGCCCGAGCGCGTCATCGATTGCGGTGTAGACCTGACGTCGATGGCCCGGCCTTCCCTCGACGCGGTTGCGTACCAGCGCGGTCACCCGCGGGCCGTCTTCCTCCAATGCCTCTGCTGTTGCGATCAGCTCCTCGGCGCCGGCAAGCGCGTCGACCGACTTCATGTCGATCGGCACTACGGCTTCATCAGCGGCGCACAACGCATTCACCGTCAGAAGACCGAGGTTGGGCGGGCAGTCGATCAGCACGATGTCGTAGGGGTCTGTGTGACCGCGAAGAGCACGCCGTAGAAATGCCTCCCGTTTGATCTCTCGCACAAGCGATGTCTCGATATCCGCCAGGCGTCGGTGAGCGGGCACGACGTCGACGAGCGGGGTCGCCTCGCGAACGATGACCTCCGCGACGGTGGGCGCGGTCTTTGCCTTCAAGATCATTCCCTCGAGCACGTCCACGATCGTCGACCGCTCCGAGGGGTCGATACCGAAGCGACGCGTGAGCGCGAACTGAGGATCGAAATCGACGGCGAGGACCCGTCGACCGAGGGATCCCCACGCGGCGCCAAGGTTGGCGACTGTGGTGGTCTTGCCTACTCCGCCCTTCTGGGTGCAAACGGCGATCACACGGGCCACGAAGGTTCCTTTCGACTCGGACGCTTGAAGTCCTGCCAGCTCGTTTGCTGGCAAACAGGTCTGCAAATTAGCTGACAAGCCGGATTGGAAGCCTGATTGCTGGCTTGTTTGTTTGCTTGCTTGTTTGCTTGTTTGCTGGCAAACGGATCGGCGAGGTGAGCGGTGGAGAGAAGAAGAGAAGAGCAGCGCGGCGTAACGGGTGCGCTGACGCCTGTTGGCCGCTGAGAGAAATCAGCCGTGCTTGGCGGGGCGGACCTGGGCCGCGGCGGCGGCGTCTTCTTTGGCGACGGCGGCGGAGAGCTGCATGGCGATTGCTCCCAGCTTTCCGAATGCTTGCGCGATCGTAGTCAGGCTGCTGCCCTCTAGCGCTTGGCCGAGCTCGGTCCAGCACGCGTCGAACGTCGCCCATAGGTCGCTCGGTCCGCGGCGACCGCCGTCGGAACGCAGTTCGGGCGGCGGCGGGCGACGGGCGGGAGGCATCGGATCCCAGCCGAGACCTTCTTGTGCGGCGTAGTCGCACGAGATTTGCTGCGACTCGCAGGCGTCCGCGAAGTCTTTGAGCCGGGTGGAGAAGTCGGCATCGGGTGGCGCAAGCCTGTGCTGGCGCAGTGCCGCTCGCCACGTGTGGTCGGCGGCGTTCATGTTGTTTATCGCGCGTTCAACGCTCATCTGTGCGGCGCAAGCGCGCCGTGAGCGGTTCGTCCTCAAGTTGAGCTTCGACCTGCGCTCCGCCAACGCGCACCGGGATGCCCAAGCCTTCGGCAAATGCTAGGAAGTCGGGCAGCCTGATCCGGTACTCGCGGCCACCGGTTACTTGGATGGCGGGGAGCTTGCCAGTTCGAATCCAGTGGCGAACCGTTCCTTCGCTGTACCGGAGGGTTTCGGCGACCTCGCCGACGGTCAGCAGCTCCTCAAATGTCGTCCGTGGAGGCATAGGCTTTCTCGTCTTAGCAGCCGACGATAGCGTTTACGTTATCCAACGTCATTGATGCTAACGTATCCGGCGCTTTTATGGACAACGATTCGATCTGGGGAAGTCGATCGAACGAGCCACGGCCGCTCGCACAGCTCCGGCACCTCCATGTCGGCGGCGTGGAAGGTTCAGACGCAACTGGCGCCGACGATTGGTATGAGACCGAGCGGTTGACCGGCCAGATCACCGGCGGCGCGCGCCGAGTCGCGCCTGACGCCGGGCCGCCGACAGGCGGCGATGACGTGCCCACCGCGCCGGGGGGGCGACATCCCCAGGCGATTGGACGGCCGAGCGCTCTCGAGCGGCTGCGGCTGGCTCTCGAACACCTCGGGCGGCGCGATCGGGCCGTCGATGCGCAGCACGATCGTCGCCGGCTGCGGTCGTCGCGCCGTGTCGGGGGGCGCCGCGGTGGCGAAACCCGCGACTACATGGCATCCGACTCCGGTCGGCCGCAACAAGGCCGTGTGGCGGTCGAGAACGACGCCGCGGGACCCGGTGGGGAGCCCGCCGGTGCGCCTAGGAATGGTGGCCGGAGCGCGAGCCTGCACTCCGCCTTACGCACGAAACGTCGCGGCTCACTTCGACTGCGTAGGTCGCTGGCCGCAGGCGCCCTCGTGCTCGGCGCGACCATGCCGTTCGTTGTCAGCGGCATTACGGCCGAGCGGCAAAGCGACAGCCGAACATCAGCGCAGACGAGCTTCCTGGCTGTCGCCGCGGCCGATGTCCTGGTCGACAACGTGGCCGAGGCGATGACGAGCGGACTGGGGAAGGTCGAGCGTCACGTACCTAGCGGCGCGGCGCATCAGACCGCCCGGCGAACGATGACGGCCCGTACGCGCGGACAGAGCCGGTCGGCGTCACCTGGTGGGAGCGCCAGCTCGTCGACGCGCATCGCCGTGGCCAGCGCCGCCTCTCAGCCCGTTT
>JBEKRJ010000691.1:0-3359 GCA_049518835.1 Solirubrobacteraceae bacterium | reverse complement strand
ACGCGTCGGCGTCCAGCTCGCTGGAGCTAGCTTCGCGAGCTGAAGCGACGTGCTCGGCGAAACGCTCATCGAGAGAGCGTCGGCGTCGTGCCAGCGGTTGAGAACGTTCCGCAGCGCGCCGCCGTTGGTGCGGGGCGCGGGTGTGATCAGCGCCACTCGCTGGCCAGAGCGGGTGACCACGATCGTCTCCCCGTGTTCGGCGCAGTCCAGCACGGCTGAGAAGTTCCTCGAGGCCTCGGAGGCCGACATCTCGCGCATCCACCCAAAATATCTGGTTCAGATAATCAGCGCGACGATCTGATTGGCGAAACGCCCGGCGACCCCATCGGCTCGGCTTAGCGTGCGTTGCTGCTCAATTACTACTACTTTGCCCCTCGTGACAGCTTCGTTAGTGTTAGAGGGCGTATGGGATTGTCCGAGGATCTATGTGAGCGTGATCGACAGAACCGCCGCAGCTGCAGCTCGAACCATCCGCCGGGCCGACGTCAGCCGGCCGCGGGCTCGGGCTTCGGTTGGCCGGCGAGGCCGTGACGGGCTGCTCGGCCCTCGACGTTGAGCCGCGGGAGCGTGCGATCGAGCCAGCTCGGGAGCTTCCAGTTGGCGTCGCCGAGCAGGATCATCAGCGCCGGCACGAGCACCGAGCGGACGATCAGCGCATCGAGCAGCACCGCGCTGGCCAGGCCGACCCCGAACAGCTCGATGATCCGCTCGCCACCGAGGGTGAACGAGGCGAACACGAGCACCATGATCGCCGCAGCGGCGGTGATTGTCCGGCCGGTCGCGGCGAGCCCGTGGGCGACCGCCTCGGTGTTGTCGCGGCGACGGTGCCACTCCTCATACACACGGCTGATCAGGAACACCTCGTAGTCCATCGAGAGACCGAACAGGATCGGGAACATCAGCACGGGCACAAACGTCTCGATCGGTCCGGTGGTGCCACCGAGCCATCCCTTCTGGAAGATCGCGGTGATGACTCCGAACGCGGCGCCGGCCGAGAGCATGTTCATCAGGGCCGCGGTGAGCGGGATCACGAGGCTGCGGAACACCGCCATCAGCAGTAGGAAGCTGAGCAGCACGACGACGCCGATGAACAGCGGCAGCTTCGCCGACAGGATGTGGCTGAAGTCCTCGAAGATCGCCGTCGTGCCGCCGACCAGCACGTTCAGGCCGGTCCCCTTGGTCGCCGCTGGGATCACGTCGTTGCGAACGTGGTTGAGCAGCGCGGAGGTCGACGCGGCCTGCGGGGAGCTATCCGGGTAGACGCTTGCCATCGCGACGGTCGGGCGGCCGTGCCCGGGCCGGAGCACGTGGACGCTGGTCGAGCCGACGACCCCTGGCGTGCTCGCCACCGCCCGCTCGATCCTGGCGAATGCCGCTTGCTGGGCGTTGCTGTTGATCTGCGCGACGAGCTCGAGCGGCCCGTTGTAGCCGGGGCCAAAGCCCTTGGCTAGCAGGTCATAGGCCTTGCGGGTGGTCGTATTCGACGGGTCTGTGCCGGCATCGGCCGATCCCAGCCGCATCGAGAAGAACGGGACCGCGATGATGATCATCACCAGCGCGGCGACGGCGGCGAACACGGCCGGCCGCCGGCTCATCGCGTTGGTCCACCGCACCCACGCCGGCGACTCGACGTTCAGGTTGAGCCGGCCCTGCTTCAGCGCTCGCCGCTCGCGCCGGCGGGGGACCAGGCCACCGACGATGCCGAGCAGCGCCGGCAGCAACGTCAGGGCGGCCAGCACCGTGAACGCGACCGTCACAGTGGCCGCGATCGCGACCCCGTACAGGAAGCTGACGCCGAGGGCGAACATGCCCAGCATCGCGATGCAGACGATCATGCCGGCGAACAGGACCGCGCGCCCGGAGGTGTCGATCGCCTCGACTACCGCCGCCTCCCGCGTCGCCCCGCGGCTGAGCGCCTGCTTGTAGCGGGTGACGATGAACAGGGCGTAGTCGATGCCGACGCCGAGCCCGATCAGCAGCGCCAGCTCGTTTGAAAACGTGGCGATGTCGATCACGTGCGATAGCAGACCGACGACCGAGATTCCCGATCCCAGCGACAGGCCAGCCGTGACCAGCGGCAGCAGCATCGCGACGAACGAGCCAAACACGATGAACAACACCACCGCCGCAGCGAGGAACCCGAACTCCAGGCCGCTGCCCTGATTGGTTGGGTTGCCGGCCTCGGCGATGTTGCCCTCGGCCTCGAACTCAACGCCGCCGCCCGAGGCCGAGGTGATTGTGCGGACGATCCTGCGCGCCTGCGCGGCCGTGATCCGGTTCTGATTGGCCGCGTTGGTGAACGTGACGTTCGCAAACGCCACCTTCGCGCCGGGCGCGATCTGGTTGCGCGTCGCCGCCGTATACGGCGATGACACGCTGGAGATATCCGGTAGCGCGGCCACCTTCTCGAACAGGGACTCCGCCCGCGCACGAACCGCCGAATCGGTGACCTTGCCCTGCTTGACGGCGATCACCAGCTGGTCGGTCTCGCCCGAGGCGCGAGGGCTGGAGCGCTGCAGCAGCCTGATCGCGTCGAAGCTACCGGTGTGCGGCAGCTTGAAGTTGTCGGTGTAGGCGCTGCCCGCCGCCGAGTGGATCGCGATCAGCCCGACGAGGGCCACGATCCAAGCGCTGACCGTCACCCACCGATACCTAAATGACCAGCTGGCCAGTGTCCTCATCCCACGACCTCCGAATCGATGTGCCCGCCCAAGGCTAGACGAGAGCCCGCGCCGGCATAAGTAAGTGGAATCGGCGGGCCCAATCCAGAGCTGCTCGCGCAAGCAGCCACGCGGCCACGGCCAGCCTGCCGGGAACCGATCGGGTGCCCTCCGTCGTTTGCGATCAGAGCCGGTCGCGGTGTCGCAGCCACTCGTGCATGAACGGATCGATGATGATCCAGCCGGTCGGAACTGTTGGGTCTTGCGTGATGTCGCCGGCCTCGGCGAGCACGGCGAGCGCTTTGCCGGTGGCGCCCTTGCTGGTGCGATGGGCGCGGGCGGCGGTTTGGCTAAAGGGAGGCTCGCCGCTGGCCAGCGCGGCGATTGCGCGTCGTTGGGAGATGGTGAGCGCGTCCCAGCGGCTGTGCAGCTCGCCGTCGGCTTCGAGGAGCGCGCCGGAGAGCGCGTCCTCGAATGTTGTTTCGTCGGCAGCAGTTCCGGCTGGGGTCCGCGCATAGTTGCGCGGCGAGCATCATCGAGCGCCGCGGGTGTTCCCGTGCGACATCGAGCAGCAGGCCGAGCACATGCTGACAGTCTCGGCCCTCTGCCGGGAACCGTGCCCCGACGTACTCGGCGAGTGGGCCCGAGGGCAGCGGACCGAGCTCGACGGCTGGCGCCTACGCGTAGAACGGGCGGGCG